>JAFVHA010000053.1 GCA_017478035.1 Paludibacteraceae bacterium
GCAGCGGCAGCCGTGCTGTATGCCGACCACTGGATCTATTTCTCCAACATACGCAGCGCAGCAGCCGAGTACAGTTATTTCATCGTCAACCTATGCGTGTATCCTTTATATTACGCGTACTTGCGGGCGCTCACGCGTACAAAGAAAGATGCAGAAGTATCGTTACTGCTCATTCCGGCAGTCTTGGTGGCGATCTTCTATCCTATCGCTGCCATGCGTGATGACCTCACCTACGAAACCCTGCGTTTCTTTGCCCGTATATGCTTCGCTTTTCAGGTCATCTGGGTGTGGATACGCGGCTACCGGCTCTTGCATCAGACACAACAACGGATGGATAACACCTATTCGGACGACCGTAGCCGCCTGCTGCGACCGGCACATATCATGCTTCAACTCTTCGGTTTCACGGCAGCGATGTCGATGATCCTCAATATCATCGGGCGGGAGTTCTTTGCCGAAAGTATCTATGTCGGTATTCCGGCGATAGTGATGTCGGTTTTGCTTTACGGCCTTGGATTTACTGCCGCTCATACTACCGTACCTCCGGAGACCGTGACGGAAGAAACCAACACACCTTCGACGGAAGATGCCGACCTGTTGATGCAACGTATCGAACAGGCAATGCGCGAGCAGAAACTCTATACCAATTCCCATCTGACAATTCAGGATATTGCCGCGGCGGTTGGCAGTAATCGCACATACGTCTCCAATGCCATCAACCGTAACTGCGCGCTTTCTTTCTCACAATACGTAGCCCGATACCGGGTCGAGTATGCACAACAGATACTACGCGATACCAAATACGGCTCTGATCACGAGTCGATAGCAGATGCCATTGCCCTCAGCGGTTTCTCTTCCGACCAGAATTTCTACCGTGTATTCAAGGACATCACAGGCGCTACTCCACTCCAATATCGCCAACAAAATCTGCAAAAAGTTTAATTTGTACGATTTGTGAATCGATTTGTACCTTTTGCGAATGCTTTTTGAGAAAAAAGCAGTATTTTTGTGCGCTTGTTTGTGTAAACTATTACTTTCTAACTAATAAATTATAAACATGAAAAAACTATTCATCTTCGCCATGATGCTTGCAGCAAGCGTAGTGGCAGTATCGGCCAATGAGCCGGAAACACTTGAGTATGAAGGTATTTGGTACATCATGGACCGAGCCAATCATACGGCTACCGTGACGTACAACAGGGCCGGAGAAAACACGTACAGCGGTCGATTGATCATCCCTACTCAAATTCCGATTTACAGCGATGAAGAGGGTTCGGTCGATTATGCGATTACGGCTATCGGCGACAACGCTTTCCAGAACTGTCCGAACCTGTCCGGCATCATCATTCCGAATTCGGTTGAAACAATTGGTGAGGCAGTCACAATTGGTTCGGATAACATCACGGAAGTGAAGTTCGAAGACGGTCCTTCGCCTATCTCGATGTCCGAAGGTTCGTTTATCGGTGCTATTCCTTATACCTGCACCTATCTTTATCTCGGTCGTAATGTGGCAGACAACGGCGGCGTACCGCCTTTCCATACATGGAGTTCGGTGATGAACGTGGTGATTGGCGAACCCGTGACGGAAGTGCCGCTTGCTTTCTGTCCGTATGCCCGTGAGTTGAAGACCATTCAGGTAAATACGCTTTCCGTATTGGAGCCGGGCGTACGTATGTTCGCTTTCTTGGACGAAGACAAGCCGCAACCGGATGCCAAAGCGATCACGCTGTATGTACCGACGGATTTGGTGAAGCGTTATGAACAACACGAGTATTGGAGCCGTTTCACCATCGAAGGAATGGACGAGGAGCAGCAATACAACATCAAATACGTGACGAGCACGTTTGACTTCCGGCAAAACGGATTGTTCTACCAGTTGCAAGAGGATGAATACAATCATAAACACCTTGCGGTGGTGATGCCGCAGGTATGGTATCTGAATCCGGATGGTTCGTATGTAAGCACCTGGAGTAGCGAGTTCCCGTACAAATATTCCTCTGTTGTCATCCCGGATACGGTATCCTTCTGGAAGACCGGAGAAGGAGCCTACACCAGATATTCCGGCACTCCCGTATCGGGTTGGGATAAATACACCTACCCTGTTGAAATCGTCGGAGACTACTGCTTCCGCGGAGCAAAAAACTTGCAAAGTGTCCGGATTCCTTCCACGGTTTACCGTGTAGGAATGGAAGTTTTCGAATATACCGAGAAACTGTTCACGCTCACTATTCCCGAATCAGTAAAAGAAGCAGGCTGGCTTGCCTTTGCCCGTTCGGGTCTGAGAGAAGTGGTCATACCCGCTTCGTCCTCCAATTGGCTAGAGAGCGATGCCGCTTTCCAGGAGTGTTCGAACCTCGTCAAAGTAACTTTTGCACAAGGCACTACAGCTATTCAGGATCGTATCTTCTTCGGTTGCACCGCCCTGCGAATCATCAATATCCCGGATGAGGTGGAATATATCGGTCCGGGTGCTTTCGCCGGATGTGAAGCGTTGACGGAACTCAAACTGCCGGCATCGTTGAAGGTTTTGAACAATCGTCTGTTCCGCGGATGTCCGATCCGTCAGCTGGAGATACCGGCAGGTGTCGAAGAGATCGAAGGATCGGCATTGTTGGGCACCAATATCGGCAGAGTGACCGTTAACCCCACTAACCGCTTCTTCGATAGCCGTGAGAACTGCAACGCCATCGTGCGTACCGCAGACAACACGATCGTTGCTGCTGCTAACGGTGCATTCATTCCTGCGTCTATCGACTCTGTGGCAGAGGAAGCCTTCAACGAACTCGAAGGAATCCGCTCGCTCACCTTGCCCGCCAACCTCAAGCATGTCGCTTATGGCGGATTCATGAATCTGACGAGCCTCACCCTCCTCACCTCGCACATCGAGAAACCCGCAGGAGTACTTGAAGATGGAGCGTTTGACAGCTGGTGGGACAGCCCGTGCGAGAAGGCTACGTTGTATGTACCGGCAGGTACGTTGGCTGCGTATCGCGCTGATGAACAATGGAATAAGTTCAAGAACATCATAGAGATGGAAGGAGAGAACAAGCCTGCTTCTGCCGGAGATATTGAGCCGCTGGGCGAACAAGGAGAAGTGAACGTAGCAGACATCCCTGCCGGAACCGACCTGACCAATGCCGTTGTGAATAACCTCTATATCACGTGCGACACGCTTAATGGAGACCGGTACGATGCTGCAGAACAAGCTATCGTGCTCCATACCGTTGTAGACGACGTGATGATGGAGAATATCCTCGGCAACCCGGATAACGATGATGTGATCCGCAATAACTTCAGCGGTATCATCTTCGAACTGCCGGCCGGAAACGGTACACTCAAGCTCACCGTCAAGACCGAAGGTGATCATTTGGTAGCTATCATGATCAGCGGCCAACCGCATGAATTCGCACAGCTTGCTAAAGACGTTGTGGAAGTGCCGTATCAACTCGAAGCTGCTGCACGTGCTTACATCTACGGTAGCCTTACTGAACTGCCGCTTGCGGCTCCGACCAAACATATGCCGCGTCGCGCCAAAGCCGATTGGATCGTGGAAGAAGAGGAATATTCCGGTTCCATCTCCATCTATGGTATCAGCTGGGAAACAAAGTCCACCGAAGGTATTAACGAGATCAGCCAAGAGCCGCAAACAAAGAGCCAAAAGCTGATCAAGAACGGTCAACTCGTTATTGAGCGTGACGGCAAGATCTACAACGCCCTCGGCACTATCGTTAATGAACAATGATTAAATAATAATGAATAAAAACGTTATGAAAAAGACATTCTTTTTCGCCATGGTGCTTGCAGCAAGTACATTGGCATTCGTCGCTTGCGACAAGAAAGACAAACAGGAAGATGAACCGACCGTTCAAAATCCTATCGTAGGTACATGGTTTACCAGCAATGTAGAGAACGATTATTTCTACACCTTCAGCGCAGACGGTAAGTACCAACGCGTTATGGATTACTACATGAACGGCCGTGCCGTAGTAGCTCATGAGCACATCGTGGCAGACGGTACCTATCAGATCGAAGACGACATCGTTATCGCCAAAATCGACACTATCCGCATTTCTATGGACGGAGGCCCATTTGGTCCGTTCCCTGATTTCTGGCCGGCAGAAGAGAAAATGAAATTCAAAGTGGAAGGCGACAAACTCACCCTCATCCACAATGTCGGCAAAGAAGATGCACAAACTGAAGTGTTGACCAGATATAGCAAACCCGACCCGAAAGATCCGGAAGGCCCCGAAGTTGACCCGAAAAAACTCATCAAGACCGAATGGCGTACCGACTCCTGCTTCATGAATGGTAAGAAAACACAGCCACCCCATCTGTATATTCGGATCCTCTCGGAGGATGCCGTCCTGATGAACGGTGAGAACCATAATTTCGTAATCAACGGTGACAAAATGACGTGTACCTTCTTTGATGGCACGACTTTCACCATCGTGGAAGTGAAGGAAGGTTGGGCACATGTCAAAGGCGATAACGGTAGCGACATCTATCTGTCCAAACTGCCTGAAAAAGATATTGAAAGCATGATCATGGAGCATAAGGCTTCTGATTTCTATGGCACCTGGAAACTGGCGTACTTCACCTATAACAACCACACTCCGGGATATGAATCGGAAAGAGAAGGCACCAACCCAGGCACTGAGACATGGGAGTTCAAGGCTGATGGTAGTTGCGTTTATTATAATTGGCTCCAAGACGAGACCGCAACGGGTACTTGGGAGTGCGACACATACATGATCAAATTCTCCAAGAATCCTGCGGAAGGAACCGTCATTGACGAGGGAGAAGCGATTACCGTTCAACCGCTTACCCCCAATTGGATGTGTATCCTCCGCAGCCCGGATGGCCTCCAATACTACTACTGGTGGTTCTACCGCGTTAAATAAAGAATAAAGATTAAAGAATAAAGATTATCATGAAAAAATCATTCATTTTCGCCATGGTACTTGCAGCAAGTACATTGGCATTCGTCGCATGTAACGACAAGAAAGACAAGGAAGTAAGTGAAGACCAAGAGCAAAAGGGTCAGCAGGACTTGTACCCCGCTTCCGAATATGACGGCTTCTGGGTTTCCGACTCCGTACTGAACGGAAATGATGCGATGACCCATGACGTACTGATGTGGGAAATCATCAACAGCAAACAGATTCTCTTCCACGGCCAGGATACCGCTACATGGGAGATATACAAGGACCATTTCTTCAAATTCACCTTCAAGGATGGCTACGTAATGGAAGCTGAAGGAATGACCATGGATCTGGAGCATAACTGGTTCAGCATCCAGTTCATGAGTGAGAAATGGGAGGAACGCGTAGGTGCCTATGACGGCGGACTCACATTCTACATGTACCATCTGCAGAAACCGCAAGGCGACAAACTGCCGGTTACACAAGCAAACCTGCTTGGCAAATGGCGTTACGGCTACGAGGAAAACAAGATGTACGAGGATGGAAAATGTGTCAGTGTTACCCGTTTTAACCATGTCGGATTAGAGATTCTTGACCTGCAAGCGAGTGGTAAGATGGTGCTCATCAGCCCGCCCTACACCTATGACCGCACATGGGAATTGAATGGAGAAACAATCAAACTGCTCTCCAGTGACGCGTATGGTATCGTAGAACTCTACAAGAACTATATGCATATTGCAAAAAGAAGTATCGATGGTACCTCCGGCAACGAGCAGTACTACTGGCGCTTGGACTAACAAAAGACAATAGTCGAAAGTAGAAAGACAAAAGACTTACTAA
Organism: Paludibacteraceae bacterium; assembly: GCA_017478035.1. Classification (GTDB taxonomy): domain Bacteria; phylum Bacteroidota; class Bacteroidia; order Bacteroidales; family Paludibacteraceae; genus Colicola. The sequence continues at coordinate 5,763 of JAFVHA010000053.1, forward strand.
TTAATATCAATATGAAAAAATCATTCTTTTTCGCCATGGTGCTTGCTGCAAGTACATTGGCATTCGTCGCTTGTAACGACAAGAAAGACAAGGAAGTAAGTGAAGACCAGGAGCAAACCACCATTGACATCAAAGATCTCATTGGCAGCAGATGGCGTGTGGATTCTGTTTTGATTGCCGGAGAGCAGCAACCGAACCAGATGAGCGATGTTTTCAAACTCGTTTCAGAAAGTTCGTTTATCCGTATTGACAACAAAGAGGACTTGATTCCTATCTCCGTCAAAGACAAAAAAGCAACAGTCGGAGAGAACTTCTGGGGTCATGAGATGACTTTCGATATCATAGAAGCCACGCAAGAATTTATTCGTCTCTCTTCCACTACAAGTGTAGATAATGACGGAGACGGTATTCCTGAAAAAGAGGCTCCTTTGAAGATAACCATCGGTCGTATCCCTGATTCCAACGGAGAGAAAGTGGAATTGACCAAAGAGGCTATTATCGGTCAATGGAAAGCAGACTATTATTGGGAGTTTGGTACGTACACCAGTGGCGGCACATGGGATCGTCTGTTGGTAAGTTATAATTTCCACGGCTTGGATATGTGGACATTCAATGCAGATGGTACATGTACGATGGTAAACCTGTTTGACAAAGCTGTTTCGACCGAAAAGTACGAGCCTCAGACAGGTTTCTGGAAGGTTGACGGAGGCGCTCTGTACGTACGTTTGGACGACAAGGCAAGCTTCGAGGAAACCGACCGTTGCGACATCAAAGAACTGACCACCAATATCCTCTTCTTCAATACGTATTTTACTACCACTACTACCCAACATTATTATCATAAAGTAAAATAATGAAAATCAATCAGATTAATCCCGTCAATCCAAACGAACTCACTTTTAGCTGCATCTCTATGAGGTGCAGCTTTTTTATGCCAAAATCCTGCAAATGACAAAATAAAATGAATTTTATTTGCGTATGTGGATTTTTTTTTGTACTTTTGCGCCGCAAAAGTTGTTAAACAAAAAAAATCGATAAACAATGAGAACAAGAATGGTTGCAGGTAACTGGAAAATGAACAAAAACCTGCAAGAAGGAGTAGCATTGGCTACCGAGTTAAAAGAAGCTGTAAAGAACCCCGCATGCGCTGTCGTTATCGGCACGCCGTTTATCCATCTGGCTACCGTAGCCGAGTTGCTCAAAGACTCGCCTATCAAGGTAGCTGCCGAGAACTGTGCAGACCATGAGAAGGGTGCGTACACGGGTGAGGTAAGCGCAGAGATGGTGAAGTCCACCGGCGCAGAGTACGTTATCTTGGGTCACTCGGAGCGTCGTCAGTACTATGCTGAGTCCTATGAGATGCTGGCTGAGAAAGTACGTCTGGCTTTGGCGAACGGTCTGAAGGTCATCTTCTGCATCGGCGAGGTGAAAGAAGAGCGCGAAGCAGGCAAGCAGAACGAAGTGGTAAAAGCCCAACTCGAGGGTTCGGTCTTCGGTCTGAGTGCAGAGGAATGGAAGAATATCACCCTCGCTTACGAACCCGTATGGGCTATCGGTACCGGCTTGACCGCTACTCCGGCTCAGGCAGAGGAGATCCACGCGTATATCCGTAGCCTCGTAGCTGAGAAATACGGCAAAGAGGCTGCCGAGGACACCACAATCCTCTACGGCGGTAGCTGCAACGAGAAGAATGCGGCAGAGCTCTTCGCTTGCCCGGATATCGACGGCGGCCTGATCGGCGGTGCCGCCCTCGTAGCAGAGAAGTTCCTGGCGATCATCGCTGCTCGTTAACTAGAAATCTAGAATTCTAGAAATCTAGAAAACTATGGCTTTGGTAAAAACCATAAATCGTAACGGCGAAATCCTTACCCCGCATATCGCTGACGATGTCTTCATGGCAGAAAATGCCACCGTCGTCGGCGATGTGACGGTGGGGGAAGGATCGAGTCTGTGGTTCAACTCGGTGCTGCGCGGCGACGTGAACACGATTGTCATCGGCAAGCATTGTAATATCCAGGACGGCGCTGTGCTGCACACACTCTATCAGAAATCGACCATCAAACTGGGCGATTACGTCTCCGTGGGACATAACGTCACAATCCACGGCGCGGACGTCGATGACTACGCGCTCATTGGAATGGGAGCTACCCTACTCGACGATGCCCACGTGGGCGAAGGAGCGATAGTAGCTGCCGGAGCACTCGTGCTCAAAGGCACGCAGATAGGTCCCCACGAGATATGGGGAGGAGTGCCGGCTAAATTCATCAAGAAAGCCGACCCCGCCCAGACCGCAGAGATAAACAAAAAGATTGCCAACAACTACGCGATGTATGCGAGTTGGTACGCTGAGAGTTAAAATTGTACATTGTAAATTGTAAATTGTACATTATCTTATGTTTAAAAGAATCCTTTTAAAATTATCCGGAGAGAGTCTGGCCGGGGAAAGCAAACAAGGTATCGATACGCAACGTTTGGCCGATTATGCCCGACAAGTGAAAGAGATTGCCCAAAAAGGTGTACAGATCGGTATCGTCATCGGCGGCGGTAATATCTTCCGTGGCTTGAGCGGAGCTCAGCAGGGTTACGACCGCGTGAAAGGCGACCAGATGGGTATGTTAGCCACCGTCATCAACGCGCTCGCTCTCAAGTCGGCTTTCGATGCCATCAACCAGCCATCCCGCGTGCTGACCTCCATCCGTATGCAACCTATCGGGGAGTACTACAGCCATGACAAGGCCATTCGTCTGTTAGAGGAAGGCACTGTTGTCATCCTTGCCGGCGGTACAGGAAGTCCGTATTTCACGACCGACACCGGTTCATCCCTGCGTGCGTTGGAGATCAAGGCGGATGTGATGCTCAAAGGTACGCGCGTGGACGGAATCTACACGGCCGACCCGGAGAAAGACCCCACGGCTACCAAGTTCACGGAGATAACGTACGACGAGGTGATCCGTCGCGGACTCAAAGTGATGGATATGACTGCCATCGTTATGTGCCGGGATAACGGCCTGCCGATTTATGTGTTTAACATGGATCAGTCCGGTAACCTGGCGAAAGTCATTAACGGCGAACAAATAGGAACACTTGTAAAACCCTAATAGTATGGAAGAACTTGAATTATTTGAAGCTGCAGCCGAAGAGCAGATGCAGAATGCAGTTACTCACTTGGACGACACGCTCCAGCACATTCGTGCCGGTAAGGCGAATCCGCGTATTCTGGACCCTATCAAGGTAGATTATTACGGGACGCTGTCTCCTCTTAGCAGTTGTGCCACTATCGTGACGCCGGATGCACGTACCATCGCCATCACGCCGTGGGAGAAGAAACTGATCGGCGACATTGAGCGCGCTATCATCAACTCGAATATCGGTTTGGCGCCGTCCAATAACGGAGAGACCATCCGTCTGATCCTTCCGCCGCTGACCGAAGAGCGTCGTCGTGACCTCTGCAAGCAATGCAAGGGAGAGTTGGAAGAGGCGAAGATGTCCATCCGTAACGCCCGCCGCGAAGCCATTGAGGAGTTCAAGAAACTGGTCAAGAACGGCTTGAGCGAGGACGTGGAGAAAGATGCCGAAGAGGACATGCAAAAGACCCACGATAAATATATCGCCAAGGTAGAAGCCCTCTACGCCGCCAAAGAGAAAGAGATCATGACCGTCTAGTGAGGGGCTTAGTTATCAAATCTACAGGAAGCAGTTACATCGTCCGCATGGACGATGGTTCGGATGCGGAATGCCGTGTAAAAGGCAATTTCCGCATTCGTGGTATTCGTACCACCAATCCCGTCGCCGTCGGTGACTTTGTGCAAGTAGCGGACGGTTGGATTACCGATGTGGAAGAACGGCGGAATTATATCATCCGGCGGGCCACCAATCTCAGCAAAGAGAGCCATATATTAGCCGCCAATATCGACCAAGCGGCGCTTATCGTGACCGTCAACCACCCTGTTACCAGCACCACTTTCATTGACCGTTTTCTGGCCACATGCGAGGCGTACCGCGTGCGCGCGCTCCTTATCTTCAATAAGATTGACCTGCTGACCGAACAGGAACTGGCGCAATTAGCCGACCTCCGCGCGCTATACGAATCCATCGGGTATCAGACGATGGCAATAAGTGCCAAATATCTGTCAGGCGAAGCCGGTCTGTTACACGAACTCCAAGGTCGTGTAACTTTGCTATCCGGCAACTCCGGTGTCGGAAAGAGCACTCTTCTCAATGCCTTGTTTGGCAAAGAGATGACGCGTACCGGCAAGATATCCGATGCGCATGACAAAGGCATGCATACCACCACCTTCTCGGAGATGTACTTTCTGTCAGCGACGCGGTCTGTCAGCGAAGCGGTCTGTCAGTGTAACGGTCTATCAGGCGAAGCCGGTCTAACATCTATTATTGACACTCCCGGCATCAAAGGTTTCGGTTCGGTAGATATGCAGCGGGATGAAGTGAGTCATTATTTCCGCGATATCTTTGCCGTAGGCCGTCATTGCCGATTCGGTAACTGTACGCACACGAACGAACCCGGTTGCGCCGTACAAGAGGCGTTGATAACGGGAGACATCGCCATATCCCGATACGAATCGTATCTGTCGCTGTTAGGCGACTGCGACGAAAGCAAATACCGATAAAAAACAAGCGGCCTTACGGTCGCTTATTTTTTTTACATCTCCCAACTCTCCAAAGTAGCCGTCAGCTCGTCGAAAGTCTTCGCTTTCGCTTTGGCGCGCGCCTCTGCAATCTGCAAATTGACGGCATGGTCGTAGGTCTCGACCTCCACGTTACGGATTACTCCCAAAGCAATAGGCAACTCCTCCTTTGTACCTTGTACATTGTCAGTTTGTACCTCCAGATACCTGTCTTGTCCCATGAGTGCCAGCATACGATGCAGCGTAGTGTCGGGCTGATGGGCGTCATGCACGAGTACACGCGGGTCATCAGCAGGCACCACGATCATCTTCGGAACAAACGTGACGGGGTCAATCTCCACGGCCAGTCCTTTGTCGTTATCCTTACCGAAGATCATCTTCTCGCCATGCTTGAGGATAATCGAGTGCTCGGCGCGCTGTTCGCGGTCGGCTATCCAGGCATGGGTGCCGTTATTGAAGATCACGCAGTTCACGAGACATTCCACAATGGAGCATCCTTTATGTTGCTGCGCCGCTACGAGACAATCGACCGTAGTCGGCATATCGACATCGAGCGTGCGGGCAAAGAACGTGCCGCGTGCACCCAAGACAAGTTGTGCCGGAATGAACGGACGCTCGACCGTACCGAATGGTGAGGATTTGCTGACAAAGCCCTTTGGGCTTGTAGGCGAGTACTGTCCTTTGGTCAGACCGTAGATACGGTTGTTGAACACGCATACATTGAGGTCCACGTTACGGCGTATCTCATGGATAAAATGATTACCGCCGATGGCGAAACAGTCTCCGTCTCCGGACATCTGCCATACGGTTAATTCGGGATGCGAGGTCTTGACGCCGGTAGCAACCGCGCCTCCACGACCGTGAATAGTGTTAAATCCGTAGGTATTGAGGTAGTGCGGCATGCGGCTCGAACAACCGATTCCGGAGATGACAGCCACCTCGTGGGTAGGTATTCCTATCTGCGCCATGGCTTTCTGCAGCGCCATGCAGATGGCGTGATCGCCGCAACCCGGGCAGAAACGTACGTATTGATCCGATTTGAATTGAGAAGCTTCCATAATAAATAAGAATTCAGTTTTCAGCTATCAGCATTCAGATTTCTTAACAAAATTAACGATTCTTTCCACCGCAAAGGGTTGTCCTTGAATTTCGTTGTATTGCTCGAAAGGCAAGTCAGGGAATTGGGAGCGAAGATAAGCGGCGAACTGACCTGTGTTGAGTTCACAAACGATGATCCGTTGGTAGCGGCTCAGTACGTCGCGGGTGTTCTTAGGCAGCGGCATGATATAATTGAACTGCGCCAGATCGCATCCCAACTCATTCGCCGCGGCATGCAGATGTCCCTCCGTACTACCCCATCCCACAAGGAGCGTGTCCTTATTTACCATTTGTTCATTTACCATTTGGCCATTTATCACTTTCAACTCCGGTATCTGATCTGCAATCTGCTCGATTTTGTGCTTGCGGGCACGCACCATAATCTCGTGGTTCTCGGGGTTGGTGGATATAGTGCCTCGTTCGGCATCCCGTTCAAGACCGATGTTACGATGCTCAAACCCTTCCATGCCGGGGAATGCCCAATAGCGTACGCCGCGCTCGTCGCGAAGAGCCGGGTTATAGTGCCCTTTGAGTTCTTCGGGAACACTCTGCGGCTTGATGTCCGGAAGTTCAGCCAGCTTCGGAATGCGCCATAAGGCGGTTCCGTTCGCCAGGTAGGTATCGGTCAGCAACACCACCGGCGTCATGTTCTCCAACGCGATACGGCATGCTTCGTAGGCGAAGTCGAAACAGTTGGCGGAGGTGGAAGCGGCCAGCACGACGGCCGGACACTCGCCGTTACGTCCGTAGAGCGCCTGCAGCAGGTCGGTCTGTTCGGTCTTGGTAGGCAGTCCGGTTGACGGCCCGCCACGCTGCACATCGACGACCACCAAAGGCAGTTCGGCCATGACGGCCAGACCTATCGCTTCGGATTTGAGACTCAAGCCGGGTCCGCTGGTTGTGGTACACGCGAGGTCACCGGCGAAAGAGGCTCCGATGGCGGTGCAGATGCCCGCTATCTCGTCTTCCGCCTGCACGGCCATGACGTTCATGTCCTTGCGTGCGGCGAGTTCATGGAGTATATCGGTGGCCGGCGTGATAGGGTACGAACCGAGGAACAAGCGCTTACCGGCTTTCTCTGCCGCCGCAATAAGTCCGAACGCCGTTGCGCGGTTGCCGGCAATGGAGGTGTACCGGCCATTTGCCTTTTGCTGTTGGCTATTGGCTTCGAGACGAATCCGGTTCACACTCAGCGCCAGATTATTACCGTAATTATATCCGTCAACCATCACTTTCGTGTTCGGGGCTACGAGTGCCGGTTTCTTCTTGAATTTCTCCTCCAGCAGATGAATCGCTTTCTCCATCGGTTCGTCGAAGAGCCAATAGACAAGGCCGAGGGCGAACATGTTACGGCATTTGAGGATGGATTTGTTATCCATGCCGGATTCTTTGAGGGCTTCTTTGGTCAGCGTGGTAAGCGCCACGGGTACTATCTGTACGGATTCGGGGATACCGAGTTCCACAAAGGGGTTATCCGTATGGTACTGTGCTTTCTCCAGATCCTTGTCGGCGAGCGAGTCCGTATCGACAATCACTATCGCATGACGGTGATAGAGGGCGAACTCGTCATCGAAATGCGCCTGGGGATGATTGAAATGGGATCCGAGGGTACATACTTTCAATGCCGCGGCATTCATCGCAACAATGACGTCGGCTTTGTCACCCGGCGTATAGACCTCGCTACCCAACTCCACTTGAAAACCACTGACGCCGCCCAAGGTACCTTGCGGCGCTCTAATCTCAGCCGGGAAATCCGGCAGTGTGGATATCTCGTGACCTAATTCGGCCCCTAACTGGGCAAACATATTCCCCGTTAACTGCATGCCGTCGCCAGAGTCCCCACAAAAACGAACAACGATATTTCTCACTTTCGGTATTAAAATTAATTGCGGGTACAAAATTACTACAAAAATTGCACATATGCAAATAAATTTGTATTTTTCGTTCAAAATGCAAAAAAATGGCTAAAACAAGCCCCATGTACCGTAGATGGACCGTAAATGGACCGTAGATGAACCGTAGATGGACCGTGAATGGACCGTAAACGGATGAGGGAAAGATGAAAGTGGAAAGACAAAAAAAGAGAGAGCCTCAAGGGAGACCTCGCTGCTTTTTATACATGCGGCTATCGGTCGTTTTATGTGCGGCTATCGGTCGTTTTATGCGCGCCAAAACGCCCCATACCCGGCCTATAAACATAGAATTTATTCCATTCGGCTAAAAAATATCCCGAAAAACTTGCATATATGCAAAAAAAGTTGTAATTTTGCACGTTGAATTGTGTTCGGCGATGACGAAAAAGTATTTTGCAATAACTAATTAATCAATCATAAACCCGAAAAGGCGATGGGATATAATAGCTAAAAGCAAGTATGAAAATGAGAAATTTACTATTTATTGTTTTAGGATTAATCACTACGCTCAATCTTTCCGCTGAGGTGAAAAAAGATGTTTCTTTTAATTATGATTTAATGGATTCTGAGGTAGCAATTTTCATTGACGATATGCCGATATATCCGGAGAAGATTTATGGGGATTTACAGTTAGACAGCGTCGTTGAAACTACTGATGATGGGTATACTACATACATTTTTAACTCCAAGGGGCAATTGACTACCCTTAAATTACAGTATTAATTGGTATTTTAGCACCCCGCATGGAATTGATGCAGTAACAGACGGGACGAAAGCGTTGCCGAGTCGCAAAGTGCTGCGAAACGGTCAGTTGCTGATATATCGCGGAGAGGAAGTGTTCATGGTAAACGGAGCCTTGGCGGAGTAATTAGCTAACAAGAAGTATGATAACAATAGAACAACTGAAAGATATACAAACTCGTGCGGATAAGTTAAAGCAGTATTTAGCCATTGACGAGAAGCGTATTCAACTGGAAGAAGAAGAGTTGCATACGCAAGCCCCCGGATTCTGGGATGATGCGAAAGCCGCGGAGGCGCAGATGCGCAAGGTGAAAGGCATCAAACGCTGGATTGACGGTTATGAAGGTGTACGCGCGGCCGTGGAGGAACTGGCGCTCGCGTTCGATTATTACAAAGAGGAGTTGGTAACGGAAGAGGAAGTCGATGCGGCTTATGCCAAAGCCTTGCAGGAGGTGGAGGACCTGGAGATGAAGAACATGCTGAGTCATGAAGAAGACCAGATGCCGGCGGTACTGAAGATCGTCTCGGGTGCAGGAGGAACGGAGGCTCAGGACTGGGCGGAACAGTTGATGCGTATGTACCAGCGGTACTGCGAGAAACATGATTACAAAGTGACGATAGAGAACCTTCAGGAAGGTGATGAAGCGGGTATCAAGACCGTGACTTTCAATATCGAAGGCGACATGGCGTACGGCTATCTGAAGAGCGAGAACGGCGTTCATCGTCTGGTTCGCGTGAGTCCGTATAACGCGCAAGGCAAGCGCATGACGAGTTTTGCAAGCGTGTTCGTAGTGCCTCTGATCGACGACACCATTGAAGTGGAGGTCAACCCTGCGGGAATCAGCTGGGACACCTTCCGCAGCTCGGGTGCCGGAGGTCAGAACGTGAACAAAGTGGAGTCCGGCGTGCGGTTGCATTATAAATTCGTCAACCCCTTGACAGGTCAGCCGGACGAGATAGTGATTGAGAACACGGAGACGCGTGACCAGCCGAAGAACCGCGAGAATGCATTGCGGCACCTGAGAAGTCAGCTCTACGAGTTGGAATTGGAGAAACGCCGTCAGGCGGCCGCGAAAGTGGAGGCAGGCAAGAAGAAGATCGAATGGGGTTCGCAGATCCGCAGTTACGTATTCGACGACCGCCGTGTGAAGGACCATCGGACGAACTACCAGACGAGTAACGTGAATGCCGTGATGGACGGAGATATAGATGCTTTTATCAAAGCCTACTTGATGGAATTTCCGGATTAAGGAATGATTGAATGATGGAATGATTGAATGAACGAATTAATGAATTAAAGACTAATATGAAACGAATCATTGTAATTTATCTATTGTCCATTGTCCTTTGTCCTATGTCTCTTTTTGCACAGAAAGACACCGTTATTGTGGTGGAGAGCGAAGCGAGAGTCATCGAACAGGACACGACGCTTACCGTTGTTCCTACCGTAGTAGAGACAGTGAAGCCGCGCGTGGAGAGTCCGAAGCCCCAGGCAGAGCGTCCGGAGGCAAAGGCGGATACCACAGCCAAAGATACGGCGGAAGGATTCCGCTTCACGACCATTGACAGCGTGGCCATCACGTCCGTCAAAGACCAGCATCGGAGCGGTACCTGCTGGGCGTTCTCAACGCTTGGATTCTTAGAGTCCGAGGTACTTCGTACCAAAGGCAAAGTGGTGGAGTTTGCGCCGATGTACGTAGTGAGCAAGACCATGATAGACCGTGCGACGTACTGCGTACGTATGTATCTGGAGCCGAATTTCGCAGAAGGCGGTAGTGCGTATGACGTGATCTACTGTATGAAGCACTACGGTCTTGTTCCCAAAGCCGCGATGCCGGGTATCCGGTACGGCTGGTCGGAAGCCGACTCGCTGCCTGTGCACTCGGAGTTGAGCAAAGTGACCAAAGGCTATATAGGTGCGCTCAAAGGCTTGAAGAAACTGTCGCCGGTATGGCGTGAGGGCTTGCAGGCTATCTACGACACCTATCTGGGCAAATGTCCGGAGGAATTCAAATACGAGGGCAAGAAATACACGCCCCAGTCGTTTGTAGAGTCGCTCGGTTTGGATGCAGATGATTATATCTCTCTGACGAGTTACACGCATCATCCGTTCTATCAGACCTTCGCCTTGGAAGTGCCGGACAACTGGCGTATGGACCAGATGTACAACCTGCCGATTGACGAGTTGATGCGCGTTATTGACAACGCGATCGCGAACGGTTACACCCTCGCATGGGGCGCAGACGTAAGCGAGATAGGCTTTACGCGCAAAGGTATCGGTGTGGTACCGGATGCCGACAAAGGAGCCGACCTCACGGGTAGCGACATGGCCAAATGGGTAGGTATGAGCAAGGACAAACAGAAAGAGGAACTGACCAAGAAACCGCTGCCGGAGAAAGAGATCACACAAGAGATGCGTCAGCAGGCCTATGACAACTGGGAGACGACCGACGACCACGGCATGCAGATCTTCGGAACCGCCAAAGACCAGAACGGCAAACGCTACTACATGGTGAAGAACAGTTGGGGCAGTTTGCGCTCGGACTACAAAGGTATCTGGTATATCAGCGAGGCTTTCATGCGCTACAAGACCAACGATGTGCTCGTTCATAAAAACGCCATTCCGGAAGATATCCGGATTAAGTTGAAACTGACCGTTAAGTAAAGGAGTTAGTGGTTGCGGAAGGGATCTATAAGGATCGGGGAAGTAAGTTCCTGGCTTTCGCAGAGCCGATTCAGAATGAGGAGGAAGCGAAAGCGCGCGTGGCATGGTACAAGAAGAAATACCATGATGCGCGGCATGTATGCTATGCATACCGCTTAGGTCCGAACCTATGGCGCACCAAGGATGACGGCGAACCGCACGGGACTGCCGGCGCTCCTATACTCCGCTCTATCGATGCCCGCGGGTTGGATAACATATTAGTGGTCGTCGTTCGTTATTTCGGCGGCACACTATTGGGCACAGGCGGACTGATGGTGGCATATCGGGAAGCGAGCAAGGCTGCGCTGGATAAAGTTGAGAGTTGAGAGTTGAGAGATGAAAGATCAATTCAAGGACATACGGGCATATAGGGTTGGATGGTTGCTGACTGTCTGCGATTTTCTGATGGCCTTTCCTATGCTGCAGATCCTGGCGAAGCGGACCACCAAAGGCATCCGTCTGGACTACCTCGGAGACCGCAAGCAGATAGAAAAAGACATCAAGCACGGGGCGTTTTTCATGACCAACCACCGTGATATCGTGCTGGACTCCGCATGGCTGTCCCTCCTACTCCGCTTACGCTATTTCATCCGTCCCTATATCGGCATCGGCAATAATCTCTTCGCCTACAAGTGGATCGAGGTGCTGGTGCGTTTCAACCGCTGTTTCGTAGTCAAACGCGGTGCCGGTGCACATGCCCAATTGGAGAACTCCAAGCAGTTATCTGCCTATATACGCATGTTACGCGAGCAAGGCAAATCCATCTGGCTCGCCCAACGGGAAGGTCGCGCGAAAGACAGTAATGACCTGACGCAAGCCAGTGTGCTGCATATGCTTGTAATGGCGAATGGCGAAAGTGATATTTTTGAAGCCATCAAGGCGCTCAATATTTGTCCCGTAAGCATCAGTTATGAATACGACCCGTGCGACTACCTCAAAGCCCGTGAGATGCAACTCAAACGCGATAACCCGCGTTGGCGCAAACGCAAACAGGACGATGTGGAGTCCATGCAAACCGGTATCCGCGGAGAGAAAGGACGGGTGGTGTACCGCCTGACACCCAGTATCAATCCGGAGATAGATGCCATGTTAGCCGCTCATCCGGAATATCGCGAGCAACCGGTACATGAGCAGTTACAGCATATTTGCGACCTTATTGACCGGCATATTCATTTGGGCTACGAACTGTTTGAGCGTGGCACGGATTTTGATGCGTATATAGAGAGCCGTCTCGCCAAGATAGATATTCCGAACAAAGACGAGGATTTTCTGCGCGAGCGATTATACGAAATGTATCGCAATCCGGAGAAGAATCATCGGATTGCTGTTGAGAATTGAGAGTTTAGAGTTTAAAGTTGAGAGTTATGAAGAAAAAAGCCATTTTCCCGGGTAGTTTTGACCCGTTTACAGTAGGTCACCACGATATCGTAAAGCGTGGCCTGGAGTTATTTGATGAGATTATTATCGGTATAGGACGCAACAGCACGAAGAAAGAGACGTTCCCCATCCGTGAGCGCGAGGAGGCCATCCGTAAGATTTTTGCGGATGAGCCGCGTGTGAAGGTTGCCATCTACGACTGTCTGACGGTGGATTTTGCGAAAGAACAGGGGGCGAAGTTCATCCTGCGTGGCATTCGCTGCGTGGAAGACTTCGAATATGAGCGTAACCTGGCCGAAGCCAACAAACAGATGGGTGGCGTGGAGACCGTTATTCTGTACACGCGTCCTATCTACGCGCATATCTCCTCCACCCTCGTTCGCGACCTGTACGCATACGGCAAGGATGTGAGCGATTTTGTACCGAATACATTACGATAGACCGCTGCGATGAACCGAAGAATAGTAATATGTCTATTGTCCATCGTCCTTTGTCCTTTTTCCCTTCGGGCGCAGGAACGGCAGAATACATCACGGGCCAACCAATGTATTGATATCTTTACCGACGTGATGCGTCAGGTGGATGTCAACTATGTGGACACGCTTAATTATGAGACTCTGACGGAGACAGCTATCAACAGCATGCTCCGTAAGATTGACCCGTATACCGTTTATTATCCCAAGAAAAAAGACGACGACCTGCGTATGATGACCACCGGCAAGTATGGCGGTATCGGCAGTATTATCCAGCAAAGACCGCTGGCAAAGGGGAAAGGCGAAAGGTCCAAGGCGAAAGGTTCCAAAGACAGTCTCGCCACCTATGCCGTGAACCCGTATGAAGGCAAACCGGCACAGCGCGCAGGTATCCTGGCGGGCGACCGTATCTTGTCCGTGGACGGCAAGAGTACGATGGGTCTGACGGTAAGCGAGGTGAGCAATAACCTGCGCGGAGAACCCGGTACGACCGTTGTCTTGGAGATCGAGCGGGAAGGGGTGGAAAAGCCGTTCAAGGTATCAATCGTACGTGAAGATATCCATCTGGAGCCGGTCAGTTATTATACCGTCCTGACCGCCGACACGCTACCCGAGCCGGTGGCCTATATAGCGTTCAGCGAGTTCACGGAAGGTTCTGCGCAGGCTTTTGCCAACGCGTTGGATGAGATGTATTACACCCGCGGGGCACGCAAGTTAGTTATCGACTTACGCGGCAACGGAGGCGGTATCGTCGATGAGGCGCTACAGATAGTGAACCTGTTCGTGGACCGTGATCAGATGATTGTAGAGACGCGCGGAAAGACCGCACGGAGTAACAATGTCTACAGGACCCGCTCCAATCCGCGTTACAAAGACCTGCCGATCGTCATATTGGTGGATAAGAACTCAGCATCGGCAAGTGAGATCGTTTCCGGAGCACTGCAGGACCTCAAACGCGCCAAACTGATCGGACAACGCACGTTCGGCAAGGGACTGGTGCAAAACGTCCGTCCTATCGCTTACGGCGGCCATATCAAAGTGACGACCAGCAAGTACTACCTACCCTCCGGGCGTTGTATTCAAGCCATTGACTACAGCGAGCGGCAGAAAGGGCACGAACTGAAACGCGACACGGCCGGCGGTATTTTACCGGATATCGTGCTCAATGACAGCTCGAAAGTGGATATATGCTACTCGCTCTATATCAACCATTATTTCTTTGATTACGCGACGCGTTACCATCGTCTGCATGAATCGATCGCCCGGCCGGAAGAATTCGAAGTGACGGACGAAGAGATAGAAGACTTCTGCAAGTTCCTGGATGAGCGGAAATTCAAATACGAGACCGAGACGGGCAAGTTCTTTGCGGATATGATCAAGATGGCCAAGCATGAAGATATCGACAGCGCTACGATTGCTCAGTTGGAAGCGTTTGAGCCGGTACTCACGCCTGATTTCCGCGAAGCTATCGAGCGCAACAAAGAAGAAGTAAAGCAGATGCTCGGCTCTGAGATTGTATTGCGGTATTATTACCAGAAAGGTCAGGCGGCTTTCAACATCCGCTTTGACAAAGAACTCCACCGGGCGTTACAAGAGATCAAGTGAGATAAAAAAATAGAGCCACCGAGGCTCTATTTTTTTTAATGCATATATTGTTTGAGTTTCTTCTGGGCGAGGAAAAGCATCCAGTCGGGTGTATGCTTGAGCAGCGGCGTAGAAAGCCAGTTGATGACACCCGGGGTGTCTGCTTTCTTTCCCCGAAACATCTTCTTCAACGCCCGCTTGACGAGTTTCTCCGGCGGGATGGAGACTGTCAGAGCGACAGCCAGTTTGCGGAGATTAGGAGCCAATCCGAACAGGCCTGTATCTACGGCACCCGGTGCCATGACGGTAATACCCACATTCTGCGGCTTGAGTTCGTACCAGATGGACTTCGAGAAATTATAGATGAAAGCTTTGGAGGCATTGTAGGTCTGGATACCCGGCATAGCCATCCATGCCGACATACTACTCATATTCAATATATATCCGCGCATGCGCTTATGTCCGCATATACGCGTACGCGCTTCTTCTTCGGTCAGTTCGCGTTTGCACATGTCTTCGGCAAAGAGACGCGTCATCTTCGCCACTGTCATGATATGCAGCTGCAACATGAGTTCGATGCGCTTCATGGAGGTCTCGCAGTAGGTATTGAAGAAGAACACACCTGCGTTGTTGATGAGGATATCGACGACGTATTTGTTCCGGAGACACCAGTCGTGCAGTTGCTCTGCAGCATCGCTGAGACTGAGGTCCGCAAAATGCGCCACGGTCTTCACGCCGTATTGATCCGCCAGGTCTTTCGCTACCTGCTCTAACTCTTTCTCCTGGTTGCTGACGAGCAGCAAGTCACAATGATAATCGCGCGCGAGTTGTGTCGCGTATTGCAGTCCTATACCGGAAGAGGCACCTGTAACTAAAGCTAACATCCTGTTGATTGATGATTGATGATTTATGATTTAGGATTGATGCTTTTTTTGTGCCTCGACGGATTTCTTGGCATCGGCTTCGAGTTGCGCTATCTCGCGTTGGATACGCGGAGCTATCTTCTCACCGTCGCGCTCTACGCACTCATGGCACTTCATATTCAGCGTGTACATACGGCCTACGCAGTAGTTCGAACGACCGCAACCGGCATGATAGTGCGGGTTCTCCTGTACATGTTTGACGAAATCCGGATCTTTGATGAGCACGTGGGCAATCTGGAAGAGTTCAAAGCCTTCGTCCATAATCTGCTGGCAGTTATCGCCGGATTGTACGCCGCCGACGTAGATAAGCGGAATATTGGTCTCTTTGAGAGCATCCTGGAAAATCTTCGCCTTGTCCATGAAATAGAGTTCTTTGAAAGGCGAGGTGGGCAGCATGATCTGATGCACACCCGGTATATTCAGCGCCGCTTTGAGCCACCAGAAAGACTTCATATTCATATAGTGCGCGAGAGTCTTGTACGGCATCGCGCCGCCAAGGATGGTCATAGGAGAACGGCTTACGGTTCCGCCGGAGAGGACGATACCGTGCACGTTATGCTTGGCTATTTCCTTCGCTACCTGAATACCCTCTTCGACGGTCACGCCACGCCAGCAGTCGTCCCACATATTGGTCTTGACAACGACGGCGATATCGTCTTTGGCATGCGCCATCACTTCGTCGAGTATCTCATTCATGAAACGAACGCGGTTCTCAAACGAGCCGCCGTACTCGTCATGACGATGGTTGGTACGCGGACTGATGAACTGAGAGATCAGATAAGCGTGACCGGCATGGATCTCCACGCAGTCAAATCCGCACTCACGAGCCCAGTCGACCGCCTCGCCGAATTTCTTGACGAGGTGCTTGATCTCCGCCACTTTGAGGCGACGGTGGATAGTCGGCGAATAGAGGTTAAACCACGTGTCGGCACTAACCGGCATACAATGACAGGTATAGAAATGCGTCATGTTACCGCAGTGTCCGAGTTGGATACTTGCTTTCGCGCCCTCGGCATGGATGGCGTCGGTCATCTTCTTCATATCCGGAATGATCTCCGGGCGCACATACAGCTGTCCGTCAAAAGACACGCCACTCAGGTCTACTGCGCAATAAGCGACTGTGGTCATGCCTACTCCGCCGCGGGCTACGGAGACGTGATAGTCCTGCAGTTCCTGCGTCGGTTTGTTGGCACGTGCCATATTCTCAAAAGCCGCGCTGCGGATAATTCGGTTCCGCAGCGTGATAGGTCCTAACTTGTAGGGGGAGAACAATTTGCTATTGTTCATTGATGATTTCAAATTTATGATTGATTAATAAATAAACGGAATAATACGTTTCAGTTTCTTGCGGTTGAATTCATCCGGGAATTCTTCCTCATACTTATGATAGATCGAGTTCGCACGCGGAACCAGGTTGCAGCAGCTGAACCAGAAGAAGAGGAGACCGGCTACCGACCATGTAAGGATGGCAAAGCCGAGCCACTCTGTGATTTCCCCCAGATAGTTCGCACTCGTCACATATTTGTACATGCCTTTCTTGGGCAAGTAATGGTTGGTGTCACCGGGCTTACGCAAATGACGGATCACGTGATCCGAATGCATGTTGATGATCCATCCGGTAATGAAAATCAAGGTTCCGATAATAAAGCGCGGATCGGTAAGCCATGCCGTAGAATACAACTCCGAATAGAACGGATCTTTCGGGGCTATATGGAACAGGAAATATCCCTGGATATAACCGTTAATGAGATTCCAGATTACCGACAGCAACATGATCACAAACGGCATCTTGCTCTTTCCTTTCAGCAGGAAGGGGAAGATGAACGAGCGCTGAAAATAATGGAACTCGAAGATCAGGAAGAAAATCCAATAGGGTGCCCGCTGTACGGCGGCCGCCAAGGTCGGATCGCCCCAAGCCTTGAAATACTCATACAACACCACGAAGAACACCGGACATTCCATAAGCAACCAGCCGGCCTTGTTATTCATAGCCGGACCCCATTTATCCGAACGCATCTTGCCGTAACCGGCATCTACAAAATAGAGGGAAACAAATACGACCAGGCCCACCAGGAACATGATGACCAACAGGTCGGCGAAAGAGGAGTTTAAAATTTCCATATCGATTGTTTGTTATATAGCGTTTGTCGTTGGTCGTGGGTGGTTAGACCACAAACGAGCATGCAAAGGTACGAAATTTATTTCGTATGTACAAAAAATCTTAACAATCGGAAACTTTTTCTTGCTTTTGGCACACAAATAATCCGAAAATGATTAAAATCATTCCTACCCATTTGGCCCAAGGAAGATGTTCGCCAAAGAAGAGAATCATCCAAAGTGCAGTAAAAGCCGGACGGATATTATTGAAGGCGTTAGCCTGTGTAACTCCGACTTTGCGTAACGCAAAACAGAAGAGGATGAACGCTATCACGCTCGCAAAAACAGTCAGGTAAGCGACGCATAGCAGAGCTATTGAAAGTTGAGAGTTGATAGTTGAGAGTTGAGAGAAGTCCATAGTCGCCAGCACAGAGGGTCCTTCTTTCCAGAACCAGATAGGCAGGAAGAACATCAGGCTGATTAACTGGGCGTAAAAAATAAAGGACAAGGAGGAGTATCGCTCCGGCACCTTGCGCATCATGATCGAGTCCACAACCGCGGCAGATACCGCCGCGAAAGCCAGCAACACGCCCCAATAATTGCCTATGGAATAGTTCGTACTGCCCGCCAAGGTCAAGGCAAAGACGCCTATCGTAGAGATAACGATTCCGATGATATTGTTCCTCGTCACCCGTTCGCGCAGGATAAGCGCGGCGAAGACAGGACTCAGCAAAGGACTGGTAGAAAGCAGCGTCTCGGCGATAGTAGGACTGTTGAGCGCATCGTAGGTGAAGGTCTCCAACAGATAATACAGGAACGGTTGGCAGAAACCGGCTATCAGGAAGAGTGGCACGTCACGCCATTGGAGTTTTTGCAAGCCGAAAAGACTGCTTTTGCGGCAAAGGAGACCGATGATCAGCATCAACAGCACGGAAGGCACGAAACGAAGGATAATCATCGTAAAAGGCGGCAAGACGGCCAACGCATGCTTGATAGCGATGCCGCTTACCGACCAGATGATCATCGAAACAATCAGAGCTGAGACGGCCAAGTATTGTGTTTTATTCCCGCTAACTGACATATAGAATCATGGGTTTGGCGTAACATACGTTCGGTCTCCGCGGCACGCGGTTGGGTCGTATTCGGGAAAACCGGTTCGCCTATATTAACCTGAACAAGAGGTTCGTTTTCCGGTCCGAACAAGCGATAGATACCTGTTCTCGGGCGATAAACCACTGCGCAGGGAAGAATAGGCATGTTGTATTTGTACGACATCGTAAAAGCACCTTTCTGGAATGGGCGCAGCGGTTTATACCAGTCCCATCGTTTGGCTTCGGGGAAGATATGGAACCAGTATCCGCGACGATGGAACTCGTCAAAAGCGGCATTGAACGCTTTCATGGCACTCAATCCTTCTTCGGGTGCAGGGATAGGTATTCCGCCTACGATACGCAGGTAGAACTGGTCTTTCGTTCGGAAATTAGGCGCGAACATAGGGATACGCGTGTGATGCGATGCGCCCACAGCCGAGAGCACGGATGCACAGTCATGCCGGTAACAATGGTTGGATACGGTAATGGCGCCTCCCGCCAGCTGTTTGCGATACTTGCGCAGGTTCTCCTTACCGGTCCATCGCAGACCGTATTTGATACGGAGTATCAGTTTGAGCAACCGCAGCACGACCTTGTATCCGTACCAGATACGCAACTTGTTTTGCCACGAGTCGTCCACATATGGATAATCGGCATCTACGGCCGGATAATCGCGGTCATAGACCGGTTTGTACATGCCCACATACGGATCGTCCTCCGGATAATCGACAGTTACCGGCGGCACATAGGTCCCTTCCGTAACCTCCAGATCTATATAGCGTTTATTCTTAATCATCAATCATCAATTAACAAAAATCTCGCTCCTACGTTTTTTGCTGAAGCTCCGTCTTTATCTTCGCGGTCGCCGACGAAGAGCGTCTCTTCGGGTTTGGCTTCCAGCATCTCGAGTACGCGGCGTACACAGGGTTCGCAGGGTTTGAGGGCTCCCAAGTCAGGCGCAGCGATCAGCAGGTCAAAATCCCCGGGATCAATACCCAGCGCTTCCAGTTTCTCCACCACGGCGCCGTAATCCGAATAAACGGCCATCCGCAACCCGCGACGTTTGCATTCCTCCATGAGCGCCACCACCTCCGGACGAGGCTGATGGTACTTGGCTATCAGACGAACCATCGTCGGCAGATAGACGTATTCGTACCACTGTGCCGCGATATTCGGTCCCCACCAGTGGCCTCTTGCCATCGTGGCGAAGAAATAACCGAAGAACTCCTCTTTGGACGCGAACTGCACATAGTGCATGTTACGGCGCGCCAGACGCTCCGACAGCAATATCGGCAGGCACCACCACAGGCGATGAACCATCCGCGCTGCCAGACCCGACTTGTCGTACAGCGTGCCGTCCACATCGAAGATGACGGTCTTAACTCCGTTTAGCACGTCTGCTTTGGGCTCTGGACTCCCTGTTCTTTGCTCTCTCTTTTCTTCTTTCATCGATTCGGTTAGCTCCTTCGATAATCGTGTCACTCAGTTGCTCGAGGCGGCTCTCCCAACGTTGCAGCATATTGAATTTCGTGCGGCGTTTCTCATCCTGCATCAGCAGATTGAACTTGAACTGTCCGTCGCGGAAACCGTCTTTGAGACACGCAGCCTTGAAACGCGCATACGCGTTGGACAAGAGGATATGCGTCTCCGGGTCGTGCAAACGGAACGACTGCCGTTTGGATTCGTATTCGAGGTTGATATGCTGCAGTTTCTCATCTACCACTTTCGTGAACTGCTCTGCCTGTTCCTGCGTCATCTTCTCGTCCGCAAACTCGTAGTAGAAATGATATTTCGACTCCTCGACATCCGCAAATCCGACAAAGAACTTGGTCTTGATACCCGTTTCCTCTTCAGCCTGGTGTACGGCGTCCATGAACTGCGGTTCGTACAACTTCTCGCCGGTCATGGAGACAATGCCGTTCACCTTGGAAACCATGTGTACGGTGGGCGTATTCTTGTATTTGCCGCCAACCTCCACGAGGTCGTTCATGTTATAGCGGAACAGGCCGGAATAAGTCGTCACATAGGCGCAGTAACGTTTTCCCAACTCCAGTTCGTCTATCTGCAGGAAATGTTTGCGGGGGCTGTCGAGTTCACTCTCCTCGACGAATTCATAATAATGGAACTGCGGGAAGAGGACGGACTCGTTCGTATCGTCCAGCGAGAAGCCGAAACGGCACTCCGTGGCGATATACCCCAATTCCTGATAATAGGTCTTGTCCCAATCGAACTGGTCCATGTATTTATCCATGTAAATCTTGGTATTACCGCATTTCCATGTGCTCAGATATTGCAACCACGGCCAGAAATCCTTCGGGTACAAGTGCCCTTTTTCTTCGAGAATACGGCGTAACTCTGCGGCGCGTTCGGGTTTCGGAGAGATATAAGCGTCCAGTTCGGAGCGGATCTCGAAAGGTATCTCGAAGTTCTCGCTGATGCCTCCGGTCTCGATATCGTGAATCATCTCCTCCGTGTTCTCGTTCATCACGCGCAGCAACTCCAGGATAGTGGAAGGGTTCGCCGTTGCCCAAAGCGTGACGTCACGGTGCTGCAATGCCAGACGCATAAGCGTGTAGTTTCGCGCGGCATAATCGGGAATAGACATTACCGCCGCGGGACCGGTGTAATGCTTCTTGATAATAGAAGGAATATCGCGCACGAGGACGCCGCTGACAGCACCGAAAAGCGTTCCGTCGGGCGCGTAGCCTTCGCATTCCTTGCCTACCGTCGTGAAGATATGTCCGCCGAAGATACGACTGCGGTGCTTGACGAAGTTCCAGGTCCATATATGACTCATCTTGCCGTATACGTCCTTGAGGTACTTGTGCGTCATGGGAATCCATTTCGGCTCGGAGGTTGTACCGGAAGTGGTGGCATACATATCGGGTTTGCCGGGGAACAGCACATCCTCCTCGCCGTTCTTATGGCGCTCTACGTAGGGACGAAGGGTCTCGAAACTGTTGTTCACGGGTACGTAGAGCCGGTATAGCCGGAAGAGGTCCTCCGCCGTGGTGGCACTCAGGATACGGTCAAAATGATGCTCTTTGCCGTACACGGTGTCGCGCGAGATGGTCAGGATGTCTCGTAAGGTCTTCTCCGCCGTGTGCCGGGGTTTGCGACTCCAGAAACGCAGACGGATTGTCTGAGAACCGCCCACCAGCATCAACATTGCGTTGATTAACCAAGGAAAGGGCAACGCGCGTCCCTCTTGATCCAAATATGTCTTTATTTTCTTAGCCATATTCCGCCAAATTACAAATCGGCTGCAAATTTACTACAAAAATTGCATATATGCAAGTTTTTGCGCATTTTTTTTGCGAGGCAGTAGAGAAAGCTTGCAAAAACGCCTAAAAAGCAACAAAAAGTATATATATACATAGTATATATATAGTAAAAGGCACATTTTTGTCAATTTTGGCCATCCATCCTTGGGTGATCCTTGGGTGATTATTGGGTGGTCTTTGGGTTTTCCTCCGTGATTGCCCCGTAAATGCCCCGTAAATGCCCCGTAAATGAGTCGTGATTGGGCTAATTGAATAGTAAATGAAATATGGAAAATTTTGCGGGAATGTATGTTTTTTGCCGAAAATATTGTATATTTCAAAAATTTGTTGTAATTTTGCACTCGATTTGGAGAACAACGTATGTTCAGGAAGTATGTAATAAAGCGTTCATTCCGTTTTCGTCGGTTCTGCCACAAAGCCTATGCGGCGTTCTGCTCCCTCCACCGGGAAGTGACGATAGGCCGCATCGCGGGTTACATGACCGATCTGGAGATGCTCAAGCATGGCAAGAGCGTTGCCGTCTGCGCGGCTTTGCTCTTTGCGGGAACAGGTTTCTCGGAAGCGGATGAGGGAGTACCGATAGACTCCACGCTTACCTTGGCCCGGCAACTGCGCCTGCAGGAAGTGCTGGTCGTTTCTCAAAAAGCCGATGTTCATTCGGAGGCTTACCGGTTAATCACACAAGTTTCCCATGACGAGATAGAGGCCTTGCCTGTCCGTTCGGTGGCAGATATATTGCAGTATCTGCCGGGCGTGGATGTGCGTACCCGCGGAGCGAGCGGCACACAGGCTGACCTCTCCATGCGCGGCGGCACGTTCGACCAGGTGCTGGTCATGCTCAACGGGGTAGCGCTCAACGATGCGCAGACCGGACACTACACGCTGAACCTGCCTCTTTCCACCGAGTTGATCGAGCGCGTGGAGGTGCTGCAAGGCACGTCGGCAGGCCTGTTCGGAGCCTTCTCCGGGGCAGTGAATATTGTTAGTAAGAGTACAGACCGCGATGTTGTTCTCAAGATGACAGCGGGCATGAACGGACTGGTTCATCCGGAAGCAGCGGCGTCGATGACCGTTAATGAGACGCAGGTGAACCTAAGTGTGGATTACAGTCGTGCGGACGGGTTCTACGCGCCGTCTCCTGCGGAGAAAGAGGCTGTAGCCTTGCGGAACAGCGATTATCAGACGGCGAATATCTATACGCAGGTTCGCCGGAAAGGCTTGGATGTACAACTCGGTGCCCAATGGAAAGATGCAGGCTTGGGAATGGGTTATGGGTTCGGTTCTCAGGACCAGTTCGATGCGACCCGTACCGCCTTCACTTCCGGCCGTTATACGCACCGATGGGGAGCATGGCGATTAGAGGCTCAGGCGGCCTATCGCGTCAACTACGACCGCTATGAATGGCATCGCGGCCATAACGAGTACAGCAACCGGCATTGGAACCATACTGCGACTGCCGGCGTTTCCACCCATTACGCTTCGCGTATCGGAACCACATCTGTCGGAATCGGCGTTCGTAATGAGTATATCCGTTCCACGAATCTGGGCACCCACAACCGGCTTCATCTGAATTACTTCGCCGAGCAGACTTTTCATTACGCCGGTCTGTCCGCGTCGATAGGCGTGAACGGCACGTATAACACGCAGTTCGGCTATCACATGGGCGGCGGGGCGAATATCGGTTATACGTTTCTTCGCGGACATCACATATCGGTCAACGCCAACCGTTCGTTACGCATCCCCACCTTCACGGATCTCTATTACGATGCCGGCAACCAACTCGGCAACGCGTCTCTGAAGCCCGAAGAGGCGTGGCTGCTGTCTGCGGGATGCAAAGGAGAATGGGCGATAGAAGAGGGTGCGCGGGGAAGGCTTTCTTATGCGGCGGACGGGTACTACCGTTGGGGACGGAATATCATTGACTGGGTATATGTACCGGAAGATGTCAAACGTCCGTATCACGCTGAAAATCAGCAGAAAGTCAATGCCGCAGGTCTGGAGTTGTCCGTTGCTTACCGGCTCAACAAATGGTTGCGCTGCCTGTCTGTGGATTACGCTTATACGCATCTGGATTTGGACCTCCGGCAAAGCGGTTCCCGCTATCTGGATTACCTGAGTCACAAACTGACGTTGCATCTGGAACACGGGATTTACCGCGGCTTCGGAGCGTCATGGACGGTGCGTTTTCAGAAACGGGAAGGGCAATTCAACGACGCGGAAGGGAACGTCCAGAACTACGCGGCAGTATGGCTGCTGGACGGTTCCGTTTTCTGGCAGAATAAGTACCTGCGTATCAGCGCCGATTGTACCAACATGACGAACACGCGCTTCTACGATTACGGCGGCGTTCTGCAGCCCGGCGCGTGGGCTCAAATCACCATTCGGGCACAGTTATAGTTATACAAAAAGAGACAGCTTGCAGCTGCCTCTTGTGGAGTATAGCGGACTCGAACCGCTCACCTCAACACTGCCAGTGTTGCGCTCTAGCCAGATGAGCTAATACCCCTCGCTTACGCTGGTTTACTCCGGGGACCCCGAATATGGGCTCGTAAACCAAATCGGGTGCAAAGGTACGACAATTATTTCAATTATGCAAATATTTTAAGAAAAAAATGCTCAAAATACACTTTTATTTGCATATGTCAAAAAAAAGCAGTACCTTTGCGCGCTAAATTGCGGTATTGTGCGCGTACGTGCCCGTATACATATGACGATCCTGTTCCTGCTCTGCCTGTCGGCAGTGTGGGCGGAGGATAGTATTCCTGGAATACAGAGCACAGACCGTTTCACTGACAGAATACAGACTGACAGCCTGGCGTCAGACAGTTTGACTTTGGATAGTTTAGTCGCAGATACTTTAGTCGCAGATACTTTGGTGGCAGACACTTTGGCACAGGACAGTCTCCCGCCGGCGGAACCGAAGAAGAGTGATCTGAAAGCGCCGGTATATTATCAGTCTGCCGACTCGATGGTGATGACCAAAAACGGAACCGCCTACCTGCACGGAAAGGGCGAACTCAAGTACGAGACGATGGAGTTGACGTCCGAATATATCCGCATGAATCTGGACAGCAGTCTGGTGTACGCGCAGGGTGTATATGACAGTTTGAACTACGAATGGATCGGCAAACCGGTGTTCAAGGACGGGAAAGACAGTTACGAGACGAACGAGATGACCTATAATATCCGCACACAGAAAGGATATATACGTCATGTCGTGACGCAACAAGGCGAAGGATACGTGATTGCCGACAAGACCAAGAAGCGGAACGACAACGTGATGATGATGGCCGGCGGACAATACACGACCTGCGACGATCACGACCATCCGCATTTCTACCTGAAGATGACGAAAGCGAAAGTGAAGCCCGGCGATTACATCGCGTGCGGTCCGGCCTATATGGTGGTGGGCGAAGTGCCGTTACCGTTAGCCATCCCGTTCGGTTTCTTCCCGATATCGAAGTCCTATTCCAGCGGTATCATCATGCCTAACTTCGGCGACGACTACTCGCGCGGTCTGAACCTGAGCGGAGGTGGTTATTACTTCGCCATCAACGACTATATGGACCTGCAGATCTTAGGCGATATCTACACCCGCGGTACATGGGCTATACGAGCACAATCGAAATATATTTGGCGGTATCATTTCACAGGAAATGTCAATATCAGTTACCGTAACGACGTGACGGGTGAGAAAGGTCTGCCTGATTACGCGACCAGCAAAAACTTTCAGGTTCAATGGACGCACTCCCAGGATCCGAAGTTCAATCCCTATTGCACGTTCTCGGCGAGCGTCAACTTCGCCACGAGCGGTTACAACCGCAGTAATATCAACAGTTATTACAACTCGGCGCTCTATTCGGAGAACACGAAAAGCAGTACGATCAGCTATACGCAGCGTTTCCCGGACAGCCAGTGGAGTTTGAGTGCCACAGCGAGTCTGACGCAACGTACGAAAGACTCGACGCTGTCACTTACCGCGCCCGAACTGGCCGTCAACATGAGCCGTATCAGTCCGTTCAAGGAGATACGTCAGAAAGTGATTGCGAAAAAAGGCGGAGTGATGGGTAAAGAACGATGGTACGAAAAGATTCAGATGAGTTACTCCATGAACGGCCGTATCGCCACGAGCAACATGAAGGAGAAAGATTTTGCCACCTCCAATTTCTTGCGCGACTGGCAAACCGGTATGCAACACTCCATCCCCATCAGCGCGTCGTTTATGCTCTTCAAATACCTGAGTGTCACACCGTCCATCAACCTAAAGGACCGCATGTATTTCCAGCGTATAGACCGCAGTTGGGATGATACGAATCAGGAGTTGCATATGGATACGACGAACGGATTCTACAATGTGTTCGATTTCAATGTCGGCCTGAGTCTGAGCACAAATATTTACGGTTTCTATACGCCTCTCAAGAAACTGTTCCCGAAGAGCCGTGTAGAGAAATTCCGACATGTCATATCGCCCTCTCTGAGTATCAGTTACCACCCGGACTTCGAGAAGAAATTCTGGGGATACTACGGCTCATACGACGAGCCTGTTTACAGCGGTGTGGACACGATCACCGGGCGTAAGATCCAGAAGACGGACGAATCGGGCAACCCCGTCTACCAGCATCAGACCTATTCGCGGTTCTCGAACGGTATCTACGGCAATGCGCCGAGCGGAGGAATGTCCGCTACTTTGAATTTCGGTCTGGCGAACAACCTGGAGATGAAGATCGTCAACCGCGAGGACACCACCGGCAAGAACCCCTACAAAGTGGTGAGCCTGATTGACAAATTCGAAGTTACCGGCGGTTATAATTTCGCCGCCGACTCGATGAGATGGAGTAAGTTCAACGTGAACCTGCGCTTGAAATTCCCCAAACTGAACAACTACAGCGTGAACCTCAACACCCACCTCGACCCGTATATGTACGAGTTGAATGCGTTGGGCTATCCGGTGCGAACCGACAAGCAGTACTGGCATCACGGCCGTTTCCCGCACTGGGACGGTCTAAGCTGGACTTTCAACTATACCATCAGCAATAACACCATCAAGAAATGGAAGGAGAAAGCGGCCGCCCGACGTGAGGGACGTATCGCGAAAAGTGAAGAGGCGAATGGTGAAGGTGATCTCTCTGCTGTCGAAAAGAATGAAGACGGTACGGACAAGAACGCCAAGCAGAAGAAAAAAGGCACCGAGGAGGTCGAGGACGGATATATCAAGACCGATTTCCCATGGAGTATATCTATCAATTATTCGCTCCGTTACGGAGACAGTAATGAGTTCGATTACGATAAGATGTACTATAAGATGAAGTTCACTCATTCGCTCATTTTGAGCGGAAACCTCGGTTTGGGCAAAGGCTGGAAAGTGAGCGCAAACATGACGTATAATTTTGAACACAAAAAAGTGACCGCCTGTACGTTCAATGTCAGCCGTGACTTGCACTGCTGGAACATGAGCGCCAGCATCAACCCGATCGGACCGTTCAAGAGTTATACGTTCCATATCGGTGTGAACGCCTCCATCCTGAGCGACCTCAAATATGACAAGAACAGCAATCAAAGTACCAACTCGCGCGTAGAATGGTGGTAATACGCGCGGTGCGCTAATTGATAATTGATAATTGATAATTGAAAGTTATGATAGAGAAATTAAAAGTGGTTTCGGCAACGTACGAATTGTATATTGCTGACGAGAACGGAAAAGAAGAGTTAATGGAAAAAGCGACGGAAGAAACTCCGTTAACCTGGTGCCAGGGTGAAGGAATGATGCTTCCTGCGTTCGAGGCACAAATGGAAGGCAAGGATGTAGGCGATAACTTCGATTTCGTGCTTGCCGCCAAAGACGCCTACGGCGAGTATATTCAGGAAGGCTTGATGGACCTGCCCAAGAACATGTTCTTCAACGGCGACGGCGAGTTCGACGAGGAGCGCGTGTACGTTGGAGCTATCGTTCCGATGAACACCGTGGACGGGCAAATTGTCAAGGCGCAGGTATGCGAGGTGACCGACAAACAGGTGACCATCGACCTTAATCATCCGTACGCCGGAGAGGATTTGCATTTCAAAGGCGTTATCCTAAACATCCGCGATGTGACGGAAGGCGAATTGAAGGCAATACGTAATCCGCGCGGGTGCGGTAAGTGTCACGGTCATTGCGGGCAGGACAGTTGCGAGAGTTGCGACTCCGGTTGCGGCAGTTGTAAATCATAAATAATAAATCATAAATTTGAAATACCTATGGCGAATATTGTGGCTATAGTGGGTCGTCCCAATGTAGGGAAATCGACTCTTTTTAACCGCTTGACGGGGACACGTCGGGCGATAGTGATGAATACGGCAGGTACGACGCGTGATCGTCAGTACGGCAAAGCCGAATGGTGCGGACGCGAGTTCTCGGTCATCGACACCGGTGGTTGGGTGGTTAACTCGGACGATACGTTTGAGAGTGAAATCAACCGTCAGGTGGATTTGGCCATCCGCGAAGCGGACGTGGTACTGCTGGTGGTGGATGTGAACCAAGGTGTGACGGAGTTCGACACGGAAGTGGCGCACCTGTTGCGTCAGGCGAAGAAACCGACCATCTTGGCGGTGAACAAAGTGGATACATTTGAGAACCAATACGGTGCGGCGGAGTTCTACAAGTTGGGCCTTGGAGAACCGTTTATCGTATCTGCCGAGAACGGTCTGGGTACAGGAGACCTGCTGGACGAAGTCGTTTCCCGTTTCCGCAAGGAAGATGACTCCGACGACGAGTTGGAAGACCTGCCGCGTTTTGCGATTGTGGGTCGTCCGAATGCCGGCAAGTCCTCTATCCTGAATGCGTTTATCGGAGAAGAACGGACTATCGTGACGGATATCCCGGGTACGACACGCGACTCCATTTACACGCGCTACAACAAGTTCGGCAAGGATTTTTATTTGGTGGATACGGCGGGTATCCGCAAGAAAGCGAAGGTGACGGAAGACCAGGAGTATTACTCGGTGGTTCGTTCCATCCGCGCCATCGAGAACAGCGATGTATGTATCCTCATGATTGACGCGACACGCGGCATCGAGGCGCAGGACCTCAATATCTACTCGCTCATTCAGAAGAACAAGAAAGGTCTGGTGGTGTGTATCAACAAATGGGATTTGATCGAAAGCAAAACGAACGCGGACATCAAGGCGTACGAGGCGGCTATTCGCGAACGTATTGCGCCTTTTACAGACTTCCCGATCATCTTCACGAGTGCCGTCACCAAGCAACGTATCTTCAAAGTGGTAGAGACGGCGCTGCATGTGTATGAGAATAAAAACAAGAAAGTACCGACGGCGCAGTTGAATGACAAATTCTTGCCGCTTATTGAGAACTATCCCCCACCCGCCTGGAAAGGCAAATATATCAAAATCAAGTACTGTACCCAGTTGCCGAATACGCAGATTCCGACTTTTGTATTCTTTGCCAACCTGCCGCAGTACGTGAAAGAACCGTACAGACGCTTCCTGGAGAACAAGTTGCGCGAGTGGTGGGACTTTACGGGAACACCCGTACAGTTATTTATCCGAGCTAAATAACTGATTGATGATTGATGATTGATGATTTTTGATTTATTTTAAGAAAAAGTTTACTTTTTGCAGTAATATTTGCATATATGCAAAAAAAACTGTAACTTTGTGCGCTTTTTGTAGTGTTTGGTGAAAATCATTGGCTTTATATACAGTAATGGCGAAGGTCGAGA
Source organism: Paludibacteraceae bacterium (assembly GCA_017478035.1). GTDB lineage: Bacteria > Bacteroidota > Bacteroidia > Bacteroidales > Paludibacteraceae > Colicola. The sequence goes on from JAFVHA010000053.1 coordinate 35,409, forward strand.
GGCGAAGAGCGAATGGGAGATGGTGCTGAAAGGCGACAGTTGTCTGCTGAATGGCAGAAAGCCGTTTTTCATGCCGGACCGGTCGCAGGAGATAGGTGTAACGAGCTGCATGATCCTTCGCGTCAGTCGTTTGGGCAAGGAGATCGCGCCTAAGTTCGCGGACCGCTACTATGACGCCGTTGCGCCGGGTGCAGACTTCATCGCGTTGGATTTGGCGCGCGAAGCGAAAGCAGAAGGCAAGCCGTGGACGACAGCACTCGCTTTTGACTACTCGCTAACCATTGGAGAATGGATAAGTAATGATAAAATGAGCGCAACTTCGTTGCTCAATGATGAATTGGTTATTTCACCCGAGGAGGCGATCGCAGAAGCAAGTAAGGTAATGACTATCCGGCAAGGGGATCTGATCTATATCCAAGCCAAACAAGCGCCGCGCACGGTACAGAAAGAAGAGATTATTCGGGTGGAGATAGACGGAGAAGAGAAATTATATTGTAAGATCAAATGAGAAAAATCCTATTCATAGCGTTTTGGATGCTGATGAGCCTGCCTCTCATGGCGGGTATTCACTCCTATACCGGCACCTCCGTGCTCAATAGTGGCAAATGGGTGAAGATCCGCGTGAGTGAGTCCGGTGTATGCCGTATGTCGTTCGACCAGCTTCGCGATGCCGGTCTTAACCCGGCGCAGTTGCGTGTCTATGGCTACGGAGGCGCGATGCTCAAACAGGATTTCAGCAAGGTGAAGATAGATGACCTGCCTCAGGTGCCGGTATATGTAGGTTCGGATTTCGTGCTTTTCTGGGTACAGGGTCCGATCAGTTGGAGTTTTAACGGTTCGAACTTCGTGCATACGCGCAACCCCTACTCTAACTACGGCTATTATTTCCTGACCGACAATGTCGGTTCGCCCTTGGCTCCGACCGCCGGAGAAGAGATCAGCGGACTCACGCCTACGGACGTAACAACATACGCGTATTATCAGGTGCACGAGAAAGACTCGGTCAATCTGGTGGACCGCAGCGGAATAGTAGGTGGTGGCCGGGATTTCTACGGCGAGCAGTTTGCCGCCAACCAGCGTCGCACGTTCATCTTCTCTACGCCCAACGCGGTAGTGGGCGGACAAGCCCGCGCACGCATCGACGTGGCAGGTTATTCATCCGTCGCCACCTCTTTCGCCAGTTCGTTCAACGGCACTTCGGCTTCGACAAGCATCAAGCCGGCCAGTGACTTTTATACATTCGGCTGCGTAGGAACGATCAACACCACATCGTCGGCAACCGCCTCCACTCAACAGATTCAAGTGACGTATCAGGCATCCAACGCAAGCGCGTTAGGATGGCTCAATTATATCGAATTGACCACCACCAGTTCGTTGAAGATGACCGGCAGTTTTATGCCTGTCCGTACCAAACAGAACTATCAGACGAATACACCGGTCCGTTTCATCCTGTCGGGCGCCAACAGTTCGATTCAGGTATGGGATGTCACCCGTCTGGACTCCATCGTTCGTGTGCCCGCCACGCTGAACGGCTCGGAGTTACAATGGATCGGCACGCAGGCTAACGGCGTACATGAATACGTGGCGGTCAACACAGCCGGTTCCCAATGGGTAAGCGCACAGGTGGTCGGCTCGGTAGCCAACCAGAACCTGCACAAACTGAAAAACATCGATTATGTCATTATCTGTCCGGCAGGCTACGAGAGCATAGCGGCAGATCTGGCAAAAGCGCACCAAGCCAAGGAAGGCATCACATGGGCGGTAGTAACCGACCAGCAGGTATATAACGAATTCTCATCGGGTACTCCGGACGCGACGGCTTACCGATGGGTTATGAAAATGCTGTACGACCGTGCCAACGGCAATGATATTAAGAAACCGCGCTGGTTGCTGCTTATGGGACACGGCACGTTCGACAACCGCAAACTGCTCTCCACCTCCGGCGAAGCTACCTTGCTGACCTATCAAGCCAAAAACTCCGTCAATGAAGTCAATGCGTACGCATCGGATGACTATTTCGGATGGATGGAAGACAAAGAAGGCGAGTCGGATGTATTGGGGACACTGGATATCGGCGTAGGTCGTCTGCCGGTGACCAATACGACGGATGCCCGCAATGTGGTGGACAAACTCATCCGGTATATCAACAATGAGCAGACCGGCAAATGGAAGAGCCAACTCGTCTATCTGTCCGATGACGGAGAGAGCGGTACGCACACCAAGACCGCAGAAGAGAGTGCGGAACAGGTAAGACTCGCCAACCCCGGATTCATTGTCACCAAGATTTTCCTCGATGCCTATCCGCAGGAAGTGACGGCCAGCGGCGAGAGTTATCCGATAGCCAAGAACAAAGTGGCCCAGTTGCTCAAGAACGGTTGTTTGTTCTTCGACTACTCCGGACACGGCGGTTATAACGCCATCACCAACGAGTCTATCCTCAACCAGAAAGAGATCGAAGCCATGCGCAATGACAATATGGCCTTCTGGTTGTTTGCCACCTGTAATTTCGCGCAGTTCGACGGCGGAAAGAAATGTTCTGCCGAATCGGCCATACTCAACCCCATCGGCGGAGCCGTAGGTATTCTGGCGGCTACTCGTACCGTTTACGCCAAGCAGAACACAAACCTCAACCGCAGTGTTACCAAAGCTCTCTTTGAGCATACGAACACCTGTCATTACGAGGCCACCTTAGGCGAGGCGATCTCGAAAGGAAAGAACGATTTGGGCGCAGACTCCAACAAACTGCCTTATGTCTTGTTCGGCGATCCGGCCATGCGCCTCAACTATCCGACGGACTACCAGATTGCCACGACCACCAAACTCGATACGCTCAATGCGCTCAGTGTACAGCAGTTTGAGGGCCGGATTGTGGATGAGGACTCGCTGCTCGTGGCCGACTTCAACGGCGCTGTAGATATCACGATTTACGACAAGATACAGACGATTCCTACGCGCGACAACGATGATGTAGGCGGCGAACCGGAAGTGGTATCGTACAAAGACTATCCGAATACGCTCTTCAGCGGACGTACCGAAGTGAAAGACGGCTTGTTCCAATACAAGTTCATGGTGCCGAAAGATATCCGCTATAACTACGGCAACGGTCGTATCGTCTATTATGCGCGTACGCAGGACGAAGCCGCGACACGCGAGGCGATCGGTCATTTCGAGCAGTTCATCATCGGCGGTACGGGTTCTATCGTGATTGCCGATACGATCGGTCCGGAGATGACTATCTACCTGAATAACCCGGCCTTCAAGAGCGGAGACAAGACCTACTCGACTCCACGGTTCTTCGCAGAGCTGTACGATGAGAACGGTATCAACACCGCGGGTGCCGGTATCGGGCATGACCTGATGCTGATCATCGATGAGGACGCCAAGATGACCTATTCGCTCAATGAATACTTCACCTCCGCAGACGACAGCTATCAACGCGGACAAGTGAACTGGCTGATGAACGAACTGCCGGCCGGCTCACACAGCCTGACGTTCCGCGCATGGGATTTGTTGAACAACAGTACCACCAAGTCGCTTGACTTCATCGTGGAGCCCGGACTTGATCCCTCTATCTATTCCATCACGTCCTACCCCAACCCCGTTCGTGCTACCGGAACACTCAACCTCATCGTCAACTACGACCAGCCGGATGAACTGATTCAGACAGAGATATATCTGATGAATACGAACGGTCAGATCATATGGAAGCAGACCCAGGAGAACCCCGATCAGGTATCCATCAATCTGGCGCAAGTGGGACTTAACCCGGGTGTGTATTTCTATTCCGTACGCATCAAATCCGAGAGCAGCAAGTATGCCACCTCGTCCGGAAAAATCATTGTAACGAAATAAATGTATTGAAAATAATTAACTAATTAGTCTGTTTATATTGCCTATGAAGCAAATCGCTTGAAAAAAGTTGAAAGTTGAAAGTTTAGAGTTTAAAGAAGAAACTAACAAAAAAACAAATAACAACAAAATGAAAAAGATTATTATTTCACTCGCAGCTGTATTGTGCTTTACCATGAGCGCTAAAGCTGTTGACGATTCTATGAACCCGTTAATCACGGCTATGCCGTCCTTGTCTATTGCCCCTGACGCTCGCGCAGCAGGTATGGGCGATGTCGGCGTAGCAACGGAGGCTGATTTTAACTCTCAGTACTGGAATCCTGCCAAGTACGCCTACATGTACTCCAAAGGCGGTATCACGGCCAACTACACACCGTGGTTGCGCAAACTCGTAGGGGACATCGACCTGGCTTACCTCGCCGGTTTCTATAACTTCGGTGACCTTGCCGGAGGTATCGGCGCAAGCTTCACGTATTTCTCGATGGGTGACGTGGCGCTGACGGATGCACAGGGCAACACGCTGCAGAACGTACGTCCGAACGAGTGGGCGCTGGACCTCAGCTATTTCCGCAAACTGCATGAGTATGTATCGATGTCGGTTGCCGTTCGTTTCCTCTATTCGGACTTGAACAACGGTGTGAACAGCAGTGCTACCGGCGCTACCGAGATGCATCCGGCATGGACGATGGCTGCAGACATCGCGCTGTACTACAAGCAGCCGATTGAGTTGCCGATGGGTACCAGCAACTTCTCGTTGGGCTTCACGCTCAAGAACCTCGGTGGTAAGATGACGTATGCCGATGACGGAAGCAGTAACTTCATTCCTGCCAGCATGAATCTCGGTGTAGGTTATGAACTGCCGTGTGATGCGCATAACTTCCTGACCTTCAACCTGGAGACCAACAAGCTGTTGGTTCCGAGCCGTAAGTCCAAGTTCGCGCCGGACAAAACGACCAATCAGTACACGGGTGAGCAGTATTCGCAGATCAACCCTGCCAAAGGTTGGTTCCAGTCTTTTGCAGACGCCCCGGGTGGTGCCAAAGAGGAGTTCAACGAAGTACGCTGGGGTGCCGGTATCGAGTATAGCTACAACAAGCAATTCTTCGCTCGCGCCGGTTACAGCTATGAGAACTACTACAAAGGAAACCGTAATTATATCACCGTCGGTGCCGGTTTCCACCTCTCGATTGTGTCTCTCGATGTATCGTACTGCGTAGGTCTGGCAGCTACCAACCCGCTGGATCAGACGATGCGCTTCACGCTTGGTTTCGACCTCGCCGGCATCAAGGACCTGGTTGACAACCGCAAGAAATAACGAATTAACGAGTTAACGAATTAACGAGTTAATGAGAATAGGTTTTGGATACGACGTACATCAATTCTCCCCTGACCGCCCATTGTGGTTAGGGGGGGTTGAGGTACCGTACGAACAGGGCTTGTTGGGACATTCGGACGCGGACGTCGTTATTCACGCGCTGTGCGATGCCCTGCTCGGTGCAGCCGCGATGCGCGATATCGGATATCATTTCCCGGATACGAAAGGAAACGAATTCGAAGGGATTGATTCGAAGATCTTACTGCGCCGGGTGATGGAGATGTTGCGTGAGGCCGGTTACGAACTCGGTAACTGCGACATCACCATCTGTGCACAAGCTCCCAAACTGAACCCGCATATCGAGGCGATGCAAGCCTGTCTGGCGGAAGTGATGGGGGTACAGCCCGACCAGGTAAGCCTCAAAGCCACCACCACGGAACATCTCGGTTTCGTAGGACGCAAAGAAGGCATTGCGGCCTATGCGGTGGTATTAATCAACTGATTTCTTTTTAGTGCGTAGTTTTCTGCTGCTCAATATTGCTTTTGCGTTTATCGCCAATCTCTTCCATCTGAAGGGAGAACCGCGTGTGATCACGGAAGAAGGGCCGTACACCCGTATCGCCCTTACGGACAGCACCACGATGGAGATTTACGAATCGGACACCATCCTCGTGGTCTTCACTGCCTGCGCGCCGCAATGTTCCTCGTGTGCGCGTGTGTATAATAAGGAGTGGCAACTGATCCGCACAATACAACCGCCTTTCACATCTATCTTTCCGCTCGCCACGATCCAAAACGGACAACTGGTCTGGACGGACAACGACACATGGAATTACCAATCTACCTTGTAGGATACATGGGTGCGGGCAAAACCACCGCAGGACGCTTGCTGGCTGATAAACTCGGCTGGCATTTTGTGGATTTGGACGAAGCTTTTGCGCATATTCACGGCTATACGACGGCGGAATATATCCGTCAGTTCGGCCTGGATGAGTTCCGCAAGAAAGAGAAATATGTGGTGGAGGACCTGGCGGATCAGATTCCTTACGAGCATGTGATCTATGCCACGGGCGGCGGGTATCCCTGCTGGGAGGACAATATGGACTGCCTGCTCGAATTGGGCACGAGTATCTATATCCGATGGAAACCGGAACACCTGGCCAAACGGCTGAGTCTGACCGACCTCAGCGAACGGCCTGTGCTGCAAGGACGCAGCGAAAAGGAGCTCTTGGAATTTATTGCTCCGCAATTAGAAGCGCGCGAACCGTTTTACAGCCGCGCGCACCATATTCTCGATGTGGATATCTGCGATGAGGACTCGGATGAGCGCATCGCCGAAGATTTATTTCGATTTATACGCGAGCGCGTATAACTTCATCTGCTTCAACATGGCAGCTACTCCGTTAGAGCGCGTCGGACTGAGGTGTTCCCGCAGACCGATACGGTCGATGAAGTA
>JAFVHA010000020.1 GCA_017478035.1 Paludibacteraceae bacterium
ACCTGCGCCCAAAAGAATTCCTTCAAAGTTCATTGTTTCTCTTCTATTTTGGTAATCTTACCCGCGTAGGTACAACCGGCGTATTGACCATAACTATTGGTAAAGACCAGCGAGTCGGCTGTGATGGAGCCTGCCAGAGCATTGATGACATAACGATTAAACGGATTGCCGCCCATAGTCGGGATGATTCCTTCCCCGGAAAGCGTTATTCTCTCTGATGTGCGGCTGTACTTAGCGCCCGGGATAACCATGTCAATGGTAACCGGCATTTTTGAGGAGAAATTGATGCCGTAGAGGTTGATGTCGAGTGTGGTATCCGTCATAATTACTGCCTCTACACGCACGCTGTCCATACTGAAAGGCTGATCTTTGTTCTCGCCTTCCACATTCGGTACGGTGTTGGTTCCCAATGCTTCGAAATACGTAGCCTTTACAAATGCTGTTTTACTCTGCTCCTCCGGTGTTTCCGGTGTGTTTTGATTGCATGCCGTTACTATCATAGCGACTGCCAATACATAGAATAATTTTTTCATAATCTTAAAAATATTAAAGCTTAAATTTTAAATCTCAAATAATACGGTTGCTCCTAATTCTCGCGGTTTGCCGCGTTGCAGAAAATCGTTTCCCATGGAGCGGAAATAGAACACGTCATATTTTGTGCCTGTCAGGTTTTTGCCCCATAATTGCAGTTTGATGTATTTCCATTCAAGGCTGAATGTAGCACTTAACAGTCCGTAGAACGGTAGCCACACATCGTTCTTTTCATTCCAGTAAATACGACCTATTCCATCCCCCTTGAGAGTCAGTCCTATACGCTCTAACCACTTCTTTCCTATCCTGTAATCCACAGTACATAGGATATGGGCTGTGTGTTGCGGGGCATAAGGAATGATATTGCCCGAATAATCGCCCATTCCGTCGTTGAACATGATAAAGCGTGCATCAGTAAAGCCGTACGAAGCATCGAGCAAACCCTGCAATGCACCCTTGTCCCAGCGATACTGTATAGTTGCCTCCGCTCCCCAAATCCGTGAATGGGCAGCGTTTGCCATCATGCGACCGGTGGTCTTTCCGTTCGGGAAAATGGTCACTTGCTGGTCAAAACACTGGATATGAAAAGCATCAACATCAATCTTCAGACCCTCTGCGGGTATCAGATGAGCGCCTATCTCGAAGGTCCAATCGGTCTCTGGTTTATAGTGTGTGATGGCTACATCGGAGAAACGCGGATCAGCTATAGACAGGTGCACCCCCATATCTGCCGCTAAATCATTCATGACTTGATTTTGAGTGATCGTGCTGAAGATCTGCGGATTGTATCCGCCTGCTTTATAGCCTTTTGCAGCGTAGCCATAGATCGTTCCCCAGGTGCCTTCATACGATATTGCCAGTTTCGGTAGCACTTGGATAAAATGGTCAGTTTGCATACCTTTTATCTCAGTATGCACCTTTTTGTAATCCGTCATCAACATCGTGAAACGGTACGTCACATCGGCAGTACTCAAATACGCCATGCGCACATGTTCATAATCAATACGCACGCCTGCGGTAAGGTGCCAGTTGCCGAACTGAAAATGGCTCTGATGGTACACCGCTGCTCCTGCGTTGAAGAGTTCAAAAGAGCTGGGGATAGGTAGCGTAGTGTTGGATATCTCAATGGAATCGTCCGGAAAAACCGTCTGGATGCCTCGATTAGCATTGCCCAAGATCAACTCGTCTATACCTTCACGCATAAACACTACCGGGGCATGCATGGTGTTGGCTTTCGCAAAACTGCTTAGTCCCACCGTCCATTGGTACCACGAGCAAGGCTTGGGAGCACGCAGGAGAGCATCCAAGGTAGCATTATGTTGTCGTTGGGTTTGTTGCAGCGTGAAGATGTTTGCAGGAGTATAATCATTGTCCATTCGCATATCGTCATGCATAAACTGGTAACTTGCAGCCAATTGCAGCTGATAGCCGGCATGGTGATACTCCGCACGCAGCGAGGGCAGCAGAGCCAAACGCTCATACCTGCCCGATGCATTGTAGGCTATCTGTTCTGTTGCCACATTCGCATAGGGGAAAGCACCCTGCCGCGTCCAATCGACAAAAAGATTACTTGTTATGCGCCATGCATCGGAAGGTCTTCCTTCCAGCACGATCCGTCCGCCCGCCTGCTGACCGTAATCAACTTTGCTATTATCGAACATGTTCGTATAGAACCCGTCTGTTCGGGCATACCGACCGGAAATACCGATACCGAATCGGGTGTTCACCGGTTCGTAGTATGATGTTTGTGCATGTACCGTATTGGCGGTTCCGTAAGAGACCTGTCCACGTATGAGGCGTGCATTGAAGTCCAAGGGTTGAATTGTGCGTATCTCCATGATGCCTGCCGGTGAGTTTCGTCCATAAAGACTACCCTGCGGACCACGGAGCATCTCTATGCGCTTCACGTCTTGCAGCACATGGTCATACATATTCTTGTCCAGTAGCGGTATCCCATCCACTACCATACCCATTACCGGTTCGTTTATACGACTTCCCATGCCTCGGATATAGATGCTGCTGGTCATCGCTGAGCCATAATCAGGCATATAGACGTTTGGCACGAGGTTGCTTACTTCTTTGGGTGTATTCACTTGTGCCTGCTCAATAAGTCTTCCGTCCAGCACGCTCACTTGTAACTGCTGCTTGGAAACAGGTATCGCTACCCGCGACACCGACACTTCTATATCCGACAACAGAACAGTGTCAGATACCGCTTCTGTTCCATAGAGAGCTGTGCAGATAAGGGATAATATAAGCAGTACTTTTACTCGCATCGTGTCATGTACTTTTTCACAAACAAACAACCTGCTACCATGAGAGCCGGACCAAGACCGGAATAGAAAGATGCCGTAAATTCTGCGGGTATGCAAGGAATAAATTTAAGGGCTATACCAAGGCTGGACATACATACAATCAATACCCATCCTCGAAGAGGAAAAGTATGCCCGATGGTGGTTTTGTCCGGTAACGCCGCTATAAGGTTACAATACCTGTTCACAATGCGCCGGAACATCCATATAAAGCTAATCAGGACACCCAACGTGATTAAACAAAGCCACCATAACTCATTTGCCGGCATGGCAGTATAGGCGCGAATGCCTTTCACAGCAATTATCACGCCAGGAATACCCCAAATAGCCGCAGCTATGAGGTATAAAATACGTTTGTTGATACGGTTTTTAACCATAATACCTTTGCGTTCTCAAAATTTGCGACAAAGGTACTGCTTTTTTCTTAAACTATGCTTAAGGTTTTCTTAAGATGCATCAAAATCACTATAAATAGGGATACGCAACTCGTTGATTGTACCGTTCAGGTCCAGCGAGAGAATAAAATGCTGCATGGTTAGTTTGGAACTCAGCCGTAACACGCCCGGTTGAGCGGAAGGGAGCAAAGCTGTCAGCACGCTATCCAACATCTGCCGCAAGGCGTTCGGTTCAATGGTAATCTCGTTCACAAAGGGGGTCAGATGTATTTGTGCTACGAGGCCTTTGGCATTGATTTCTGTCTCACGGCTACGTAGCCATTCCATAAGGAATGCTTGTAGGTCAATCGTGTAATGTGTCGCCTTCTGCTCAATATGGAAGATAAAACCTATTCCACGAATGGTCTCTATCGGTTCTTTGTTTGTCCAACCTAACTTGCGTCGCAAGGCATTGAGATGCACATCGATCGTACCGGTATCGTATTGAAAACGGTCTCCCCATACGTGGTCTAACAGCATTTGCCGCGTACAGATCCGATTCGGGTGTGCAGAGAGATACTCCAACAGGCCATATTCCAGACCAGTCAGATGAATCTCCTTTCCGTCCTTGCGCACGCTTCGTTGCTCGCGATCTATCTCAATATGGTTGGTTATGGTGGTATACATTGGACCGTTTATTAGCTAATAATTTACCACTGTTCCTATCGGGGCATCTAATAGGTGGATGTTGTGCTTGGTTGCGATGTCGTGCGCCACGCTGTCCGGTTCGTACCACGGATGAACGGACAGAGCGAACTTGTCATGGTGGACCGTGAAGACCTGCTTGGCTTGGAGATCAAGGATGACTTTTTCGAGGTCTTCCGGCGTGGTGTGGACATATTTCCAATTGGCATTGTACTGCCCGTTTTCCAGGAGCGCCAAATTCACAAATCCAAACCGCTCGTGTATCTCGGCAAAGCGTTTGTCATAACCTCCGTCACCACCGATATAGACCTTACGTCCACCGGCTTCAACCATGAACGATGCCCAGAGCGTCTGGTTGCGTTTGCCTAAGAGGCGATTACTAAAATGTCTGGATGGCAGAGCCGTTATTGAAGATTGAATATTGGAGATTGAAGATTGGTCGTACCAATCCATCTCTGTGATTATTTCATCAGCGTAGCCCCAATAGCGCAGATAATCGGCAATGCCGAGCGGACAGATGACCTGTTGCACGCGGTCGCGAATGTCACGCAAGGTCGCGTAGTCCATGTGATCCCAATGTTCGTGCGTGATAATGAGCACGTCGATGTCCGGCAAGTCTGCCGGTCGGTAGATGTCGGTGCCCGGAAAGGCTTTCAGCATCATCGACGACGGCCATTCAGGTTTTATTAGCGGATCTACTAAATACCGCTTGCCGTTCAAGCAGAACAGATACGACGAGTGTCCGAACCACACCAGCCAATCGCTATCGGTCGGCAGGTTTTTGAGGTCGGTCTTGATAGCAGGTATCGATTGTTGCGGCACACGCAACGTGTCTTTATTCGTCAGAAAACGCCATAATGTACTCCTCGTGCTTGCGGTATCCCCTGTGAACTGCGGTGTCGGTTCTTGGTTTTGGAACATCCCTTCTCTATAATTCGGTGACGCCTGTATCCGCTCTTTCGACACATGCCGCCACAGCCCGAAGGAAGGATGTGACAACATAGCCAAGCCAATTCCTGCAAGCAGCAGGATAATGCCCAATATGATTAGCAGAGTCTTCATGTATTTCATAAAACCAATCCTTTTCGTGCGAAGTCAAACAACGCTTTGGGCAAGTGGCAGTATCCGTCCGGATGTTTGTCCAGATAGTTTTGGTGGAATTCGTCAGCAGGATAGAAATTCTGCAAAGGCAGTTTCTCCACTACCAAAGGCTGTGTGTATTTACCCTGTTCTTCTGTATATACTTGTTCAATAGTCGGCAGGTCGGCTGCGTCCGTATAATAGATACCAGTGCGATAACGAGTGCCTTCGTCGTGCCCCTGCTTATTCAGGCTTATTGGATCGATGGCTACAAAGAACATACGCAGCAGAAACTCCAGACTCACCTTATCCGGATTATAAACTACGTGTACCGTCTCGGCATAGCCGGTCGTGTCGGTATAGACCTGTTCGTAGGTCGGGTTAGCTGTCTGTCCGTTGGCAAAACCCACTTCGGTCTCAACGACTCCGGCTATCTGCTTAAAGAAATGCTCCGTTCCCCAGAAACATCCTCCGGCTAAATAGATATGTTTGTGCTTCATATCAATATTCTTGTTTGTTGGCGGTATTCGGCATAGCCGGGTTTGTTGGCGAGTTGGCGTTTCTCCATGAGAGGGATAGAGATACCGAGGAAGAGTGCGGTCATGGCAATCGCACCGCCGATAAACATATCTATTCCATTCAACGAAGCATACATAATCCAGATACCCCACCAGAACTGAATCTCTCCGAAATAGTTCGGATGGCGACCATGTTTCCATAACCCGACGTTACATACTTGACCGGGATGAGCGGCGCGGAAATCATGGCTCTGTTTGTCTGCAATCAGTTGTATGGTAGCCGATGCGATGCATACGATGAAACCGATTGCCAGAAAGCAATAATTTATGATTTCAAATTTAGGATTTATGATTTCAAATAGTTTGAGTCCGGGTAGCATGGCGGCAAAGACCACCAATGTCGGCATCATGTTCAGACCGAAGAGGTTGATGGTATGGAATACCAACGGATGCCGGTCGCGGTACTTGGTATAACGCCAGTCTTCATGACCGATTCCCTTGAACGTGATAGCCCAGTTGCGCGTGAGGCGCCAGCCCCAATACCAGGATGCGACAAGCAATAGGATGACAGGAATCGACCATACGCCGGTATAAAAAGCCCATAGCATAAAAGCAACCGGAGGAAAGACACTCCAATACGGGTCATAGACGGACACATTCTCGTAGAGCAGCCCAAATGCCCATACGACAATCGTCGCCAGCACGTCTGCCAAAAGCAAAGCCAATACAGACTGCATAGCCTGCGCCGTTAACCAACTAAACAGCAGCCAACCGGCTGCGCCTGCGATCGCATATATGGCAGCAATCAGCGCCACGCTACACCATTTGGAATAATCTCGTTTCATTGTAATTGCACGTTCTGCGTGCAAAGGTACAAGAAAAATCCCATATACGCAAGGATATACGGGATTTTTTTGCAAATTTTATGCAATTATTTTACTTAGCCGGAGCCCATTACTTCGCCAATTCGGCTACGATGTTGGCCTCGAAATCCTTCGGTTCGGCTACCGGAGCGAAACGCTGAACGGTCTTGCCGTCTTTGGAAACGAGGAACTTGGTGAAGTTCCAGAGGATGTCGCTGTCTTTCTCCACGCTCTTGCTGATACGCTTGAGCATCGCGTGTGCCGCTTTGGCTTTGAGACCTTTATACTCCTCGGTCGGAGCCTGCGCTTTGAGATACTCAAAGACCGGATTGGCATTCGCGCCATTGACGTCGGATTTAGCCATAAGCGGGAAGGTTACACCGTGGTTGAGGCGGCAGAACTCTTCGATTTGCTCATCGTTGCCGGGCTCTTGGTTCGCAAACTGGTCGCAGGGGAAACCAAGGATAACGAAGCCCTGGTCTTTGTATTTCTTGTATAGCTCCTCCAGACCGTCGTACTGCGGCGTGAAACCACATTTGGAAGCCGTATTGACGATAAGAATCACTTGACCTTGATAGTCCGCGAGGTTTACTTCTTTGCCTCTATTAGAGAGGACCTTAAAATCATAAATTGTTGCCATATTATTGTTCGTTTTTAAGTTACAACATGATGTTAGTGTTAGCACGGTGCATGCCGTCCAAAACATGCATCGTAGGGTGCGAATGATGTGCATATTACATCATTGCCATGAGGAAATTGTCATAGCCCAGACGGTCGATGAGTTTGAGGTATTGTGCCTCCCATTCCATATGCTCTTTCTCGCCGTCGATCCATTTGAGGATGAGTTTCTGCGTGGGATAGTCATCTGCAAAGGCCTGTGCGAGCTTGCTCATTTCCTCTACAGCGGTGGGTTGATAATCCGACTCAATCTGCTGTTTCGGGTCATCGTAGAACGGGAACTCGATGGTCTTCATAGCCTCTTGGAGGTCTGCGGGTTTGCAACCCAGTTCAACGAGACGGTTGAGTACTTCTTCTGCCTCGTCCCACTCTTCCTCAGCTTCGGTTTTCCATTTGTCAGCGAGTTTGTTCCAACCTTGCAAACGGCAATAAGCCGAGAAGGCGAAATGTTGCTTACTGTTACCAAACCATACTGCGCCCATATAGGCGAATGCTTTTAATGCTTCTTCTTTAGTCATAATTGTAAAAATTTGAGGGTTATTTATTAAGTTTTTTCAGTTCTTCAATCAGTTTGTCGAGCGTGGGAATCGTCTGCAATAACTCTTCCACATCACTTTCCGGCATCATTACCGCTTTGCGCATGTTTTCTGGTATGTCCTGTGCCTGCTCGTACAAAGCCTTGCCTTGCTTAGTGAGCGACACAATGCGCTGGCGCGTATCCTCTTTACCGCGTGTACGTGTGATCAGTCCGGCTTTCTCCATGCGTTGCAGCAACGGCGTCATCGTGTTCGTATCCAGCATCAACCGCTTGCCGATGTCGCATACCGGTTGCTTGTCCTGCTCCCACAATACCAGCAGTACCAGGTACTGCGGATACGTGATACCCAGCGGATCCAGATACGGGTGATACGCACCCATCATCAGCCTGGCTGCAGAGTACAGACGGAAACAAAATTGGTTCTCTAATTTCAGTTGTTCGTTATCCATTTTTGCGATTTATATCGTTCACGATGCAAAATTACAACAAATCTTTTAATGTCGCAAGCGATATAAACACTTTCTTAACAATCGTACTTTTTATCTTAAAAAAATAACCATAAATACAAAAAGAGGTGATTTCCGAAGAAACCACCTCTTGTGCACTTGTCTTACAGATTATCGAACTATTATAGAGAGCCTGAAAGACTTCGCTCTGTTTCTCGAATGGTACGAGTTGTATCACTCCTGATTCCGATAGCCTCTATCGTGGTGCAAAAGTACTGCTTTTTTTCGACATGACCAAATTTTTTCGTAACAAAGTAATTCTAAATTTTAGATAGTTACTTTATTCTGCAAGAAATCAAAAATACTGAGAACTAAAATCCCGTCATTGTTACGATAGGTAGGCTGCATACCGCCAACGATAACAACCTTTTGGAAATTGTCGTTAATATGTTTGAGTGAAACTAATTCTTGCTCTTCTTTGCTGTCCCCATCCAAATTTAGTGCTGATTGGATGTACACTCGATCATATCCTTTGTTGCACACAAAATCCACTTCCAATTGTTTACGCTTCGTCTTGCCTTCTTCATTCCTTATATACATAGTAACTTGTCCTACATCAACGGAGTAACCGCGTAGTCGCAACTCGTTGTATATCAGGTTCTCCATAAGATGGGTTTGTTCTATTTGACGGAAATTCAAACGTGCATTGCGCAAACCTAAGTCCTCAAAATAGTATTTCGCAGGAGTGTCTATATACTTGCGTCCTTTGATATCATAACGAACAGCCTTCTCTATTAAGAAAGCATCCTGCATATAATCGAGATATTTCTTGATAGTATCTTGAGTTATACTGCTCTGCTTAACAGACTTGAACGTGTTTTGAATCTTCAAAGGATTAGTTAGACTACCGATGTTGCTCGCGATTACATCTATCAATTCTTCCAAATCGGAGTCCAACAGAATACCATTACGTTCCTTAATATCTCGCAGATAGGTATGAAGAAGTAAATCTTGAAGATATGTTTTCTTCTCATTCTCGTCTTGCATAAGTGCCACCTTTGGCAGACCACCATACTGCATATAATCCATTAAAGCACGCGTCATATCAGAAGTCGAATGAACAGACATGTACTCTTCGAAACTCAAGGGATGCACATGGACTCCCCATCCTCGACCACGAAACTCCGTGATAATATCTTTCGACAGGAATTTAGCGTTGGAGCCCGTTACATAGACATCCGCATTCTTAACCGACAAATAACTATTGAGCACATCTTCAAACTCACGAACCATTTGTACTTCATCCAATAAGATATAATACATTTGGTCATCCACTAACAACGAGTCAATGTGATGTAGGAGATTGTCCGGATCGCGTAGTTCACTATTACGTCTATCCTCCAAGTTGATTTTGATGATATGATTATCAGCAACACCTTCGTGAACTAAAGCATCAGCAAAAAGGTTGAACAGCAGATAGGACTTTCCGGAACGACGTAAACCGGTAATCACTTTTATCATGCCGTTATGACGGCTTTGTAGCAGTTCTTGAAGATAAAAATCTCTCTTTATTTCCATGTTTATTCGATATTTTTGTGGCAATACACACTTTTAACGAGTGCAAAAGTACTGCTTTTTTTTAATATACGCAAATTTTTATACAAAAAAAGTGACATAATCTTGCGATTACATCACTTTTGTGCGCAGGATGAGATTCGAACTCACACGAAATCTGGGTCGAAACTGTACCTCACTATGCGGTCTTTCTTTTCCGCGAGCATCGCACCAACAAGTACAATGCAGCGAGCGCGAGCAATATAAACGGTTCGCCTACGGGTGCAGGATCGGGCAAGACACCGATAGGATTATCCTCCGGCGGGTCCCATGGCCCTTTGCGGGGTCTTGAGGGGACTTGAGAAGACATTCCTACCGTCGAGGTGTTGTTCACCATCGTGGAGTAAGGCGATGTAGAACGGAACTGATACGCAGGCGCGTTGGCCGTTTGATATTGCATATTGGTCATTGCCCATTGGTCATTAGTCATGGATGACTTGCCGAAAACCGACTCCGTCTGCGCAGATACCGGAAGCCAGCCTAACAAAAGCCAGGCTACAATCATCCATCTATATAAAGCGATACGATTTTTCATTGTTCTCATCATCTCAGTTCCTGTCCGTACATAGTATAGACATGTCCATTGCGCAGGATGAGTACATGTCCGTTCTTAATAATCTTCATTGCTTGTTCCCCGTTATCCTTCACAGAATCGAAATCGGTAGCGATATCTCCTCCTTGTCCGGGGGGGGTAAAGCCCCTTCGGCGGATATAATAGCGGGTCTCATGGTTCGCTTCCGGAGTCTCTATGGTGAGGCATATACCATCGAGGATGGTTCGCTCCGAATCGGTGAGCGCATCGTAGAGGACGAGTTCGCCGTCAATACTGTTGACGCCGGTGAACCAGAGGTTGGTGACAGGGTCATAGGGCAGCGGGCTCATATAGAACGATACGGGGATATTGAGCACCTCGTCCCGAAGATCAATACTGAGGCCGTACTCACCTTCCGACGCATAGATATTAAACGGCGTGGTCGGCGTATTGGTCATCGAGAAACTATTGATATTAAGGGTAGTCAACATTGCATCTTCTCCATCAAGCACCTCGGCATGGTACCCTTGACCGATGAGCAGTCTCGATACGCAACGCGGCGAGACGGGGTTGACAGCCGTGACGGTCATGATACCCTTGGCCAATGGAGACTGGCCGGTTGCCATTGTCGATTGGCGATAGTTGAGTTGGGTCTTATACCGCTTGGGGGCCGGTGATGGAGGCGGCACGACGGGCAGGGTCACGATGCGGCTGGTATTGAGCGTCACTGTTTTCTCCGTTGCTTTAGAGGGGACAGAAATCACTATTGCGTGCATCGGCGGGAGGTACCGCTGCAGGTTGGTCAGTTCGTTGGTCGTGGCCAGCGCTGCGTCTCTGGATATCGTCGTATAAGCGCCTGCGGCGTTGATATATCCGAACTCTCCGCTCAGTCCATTATCGGCAATAAAGCCCCAGATATCGATATATCCCATGGTGGGGTTACCGAATACGAAGGAGGTGGATTCAGCCTCGTTTGTGAGGGTATAGTCCTTGCTCGTAGCCAATATGCCCGGCTCGAAGGCCAGTCTGCCTACTTTCCCGGAAGCGCCTGCGACAGCAGCACGTTGTGCGGGGAGACCGGACTCATAGAAATCCCAGAGTTTATCACCGGAGACATTATAATAATAATATTTCTCGTCGTGTTTCGGGAGTCTAACTTCGGCGGGGTTGCCGGATTTGGTACGCGAATAGATTGCCCATCCCTGCGCAGCCGGGAGCGGGAGGGTCATCGCATTGGTGACCTTCGACCAATCGGCTTCGGCGGTATA
Source organism: Paludibacteraceae bacterium (assembly GCA_017478035.1). Lineage (GTDB taxonomy): Bacteria > Bacteroidota > Bacteroidia > Bacteroidales > Paludibacteraceae > Colicola. Next base: position 11,460 of record JAFVHA010000020.1, read on the forward strand.
GACCGAATCCTCCACGTTGTCGCCGTTACCTTTCTGGACGATCTCTCGGCTATAGACGGAGAGCCAGAAGGAGGCGTTGCCATAGGTGGCGCTACGTCCGGAGGCGTCGAATTCTCCTACCTCCCATGCAGACACCTCATGCGTCAGGTCCGCGTTCGCCATGAAGATATCTCCGGAGAGGAGACCTTCTACCGGCGAGGTGCGGAGCGCCCATGTCTCATGCGGCATACTCAGATCCGCAATCACGCTGTCGTAGATGAGGCGTTGCTGCTGACTGAGGGCAGCTCCCGGCAGGAAGCGGATGGAATGGCAGGTGTTGTATTTGAATCCTACCTGTTGGACGGAGTCCTCGGACGGAATCGTAGCGGGCAGCACCGGATAGGGTTTGCCATCCGTCATCGGCGGGATGAGCACATAGCTGGTAGGCTGCGGCGCGAAGCGCGCATCGGCATGGATTGGCACGTTATGCTCCGATATACCGATCCAGTTCGCAGGGTTATTCCACTTGTTATCGGATGACTGCGGATCCCAGCGCAGGTAGTTCGGTACGATGCTGACGACGAACGGAACCGTTCCAACAGGACATTCGCCTCTTCCACCCCATCCGGACTCACCGGTGTACGTCATCATCTCGATACCAAAGGTATAGCTGTATCCGTCGCGCATACTATAATTGCTACCAGCAGCGGGCACGAGATGGAGTGTATCGTTACCGTTGCGGTAATAACCCGTATTCTCATCACCGGTTACGCTTTCACCCAGGTACCAGGACCTATCCGGTGCAAATAAGATATTGTCCACACCTTTATGGAATTCCGGGTCATTGGTTTCCAAGAAGGTTATTTGCTTTAGTGCCACCTTCGGTGCGTCCGTGCCGGGCCTCATCATCAGCGAGTCAATAGGGATGGCTATATCGGAATTTGCATGCAGTGCATCTGCCAGGACAGTAATCGGATATTGCGCATCTTCCTCCGAGCGGTTCAGGCCACCGATGACCAACGGCACGCCTTGTCCCAGGCTGGATTTGAGGGCAATCTGTACCGGCGTCGGACATACCTCCACATTCAAATCCGTCATTACCTCGGATCCCGTGCCGGGGATTGGGAAGATGGTATATTTAATCGAATCATCCACCGGCGTGACGACGGTCATATTCTCCTGATAAAGCGTCAGGAAGCCGGCATTCACCAGATGCGAGAGAATGGTATAAGGATGGACATCATTGGTAATCTCTATGTGCAAATCGGTTTGTACATCCTTCATGATACCCGGGTTCACTACGGCGAGCGAATGGGCAAACTGGTTGGGATTATCTTCTATATAATCCAAATCAGATGCGCGGAGAATCTTCATTACCTTCACTATATCATCGTACGTATAGCCATAGCGTGTACGGCTGGACGCCTCCGCCGTATCGCCGTAGAGGAGCCAGTCGTTATAACAGCTACCGGTGACCTCAATCGGGGCGACGCTATCGAGCAATAACGTACCTTTGACATGCAGCGAAACATCATAGAGGGTATTGGCACACATTTCTTCTACTGTTTTCTCCGGCATCTCATCCCCGTTGAGGGTCAGAACCATTCGATTCTTCACTTTCAGCGAACGGGTCAAAGCGCACTGGCTGGAAAGCAACTGGTTGTACGCTCCCGCCATATGGATGATATACGTATTATCCGCAGCCATCTTCGCCGAGTGGATCACATAGAACACCGGACGAATCGAGTCATCGAGGTGCTCGAAGACATATCCCTTTCGGAACACAGGTTTGGAAGAATCCTCCTCATGCTCATTAAAGGTTCGCTCGAACTTATTCACCAAGTCCTGGAGATTCGGGAATATGGAGTCATTACCCTCTGCCGGGGTGTAGTGGCGGTTCGGCAAGTTAATCATACCATAGATGGTATCTCCCTTTTTAACCTCATTGTCATAGCCGTCTTCCAGTTTCAGGAAGGTGGTATCATTGGTTTTCGAGATATCCTGAACGGTATAGAATTCGTTTCCAAGGGTATATATCTCCTCAGTAAAGCCCTGATAGTCCACGCGGAGCACGATGTGGGTAAGCGAGTCGTTATCGTTCTCGCTCTTACATTCGGTATTCGCCTGATAAACCATCAACGGCGGTTTGGTAGCGAAGATGCACATATCATCGATGATAAAGTCATTACCGTCATCGTTAGCCGCCATATTATATACCCGCACGCGGAAATTTGTATATTCTTTGTTCATCTCTATCGGGAAATAGATCTGATACCACTTGTTGGATTGAGCCAAGTCGCCTGTCATATACGAAGTAATATCTTCCCATACAACACCATCCAACGAACCTTGTACAGCGAACGTGAAGTTCGGACAGGTCTTACCTGTTTCGTTACCGGGGTTTCCGACGAATCCGGAGAAGTACATCTTCTGACCCTCGCAGAGCGTGGTATCGAGTTCAAGTGCAGCCACTTGTCCGGCAGAGGACATACCGTCGCAGAAGATCATATATCCGTTTCCGGCACCTCCGTGCTGCTCCATCTTATGCCAATACTTACCGAAGGATGGGATACGGTTGATGAGGTTATACTCACCCATGTTCGCGAGGTTCTCGAGTCCGTCCTTATTATGCGGTCGGTTATCGGGAAGGGCTGCCGTTCGCGGATAAGCAAATCCGTATGAAGCGTCCGCCCAGGGTAGCGGGTGAGGATAGACTGTATATTCCGTACCGGGTTGGTTATAATCGAAGTTCAAACGCTCCAAAATCTCGAAGTTCTGCTCGATTTCATCATTGGACAGGATGGCTTTGCCGGAGGCATTCTCCAGTTTCGGACCATATTTGTCCGGACGATGGTAAATAATCGTATAGCGGCATATATTGAACCAATAGGCTCCTAATTCCGGTTCATCTGGATCCGGACCTGCTGCCGGGGATACTATACTATGTGCGCGCAAACAATATATAACTGTATCAGCATCCTTTCCGGCAGTGATACTCGTCTTTTTCGGCACGTCCAGGAAGTCATTTGCCTCCGTGACTTTATGCGTACATTCGGTATAGGTTTTCGTCTTGGGGTCATAGGTGTACCATTTGCATTCGGCATCCCATCCGCCACACCAAATCATCGTATCTTGACGACTTATGCCGGTTTCGGGATCAGGTTCTGGACTCATAGAAGCCCAATTATCGTCCCTCATGTAGTATCCCAAGAGCGACTCAGAGTGTCCGGTCTTCTTGATATTATCATAACTATAACGATGATCGGTCTTCAGCAGCAGACGATTACCTAACGGAGCCATCATCACATGGTCCTCCAGATATCTCTGACCTTCATACGCCGCATCTAACGCATATTTATAACCCTCCATGATTTCCGCCATCTCTGTCCACGGGTGCAATTCATAAATCTCGCGCAGCGAGAGCGTCGGCTCGATGATGTTTTGCATCGTATCCAGTTTATCTATATCTACCTGATTGATATCCTTCATGGACAGCGGCAGGTTGTCGTAATAGACACTGAGGTCCACCGCGTAGGTAACGGTATCTTTGTTCTGCGGCGGATAAACCATCGGAGCTTTGGACGGAGGATCCTTACGGGCGTTATACTCTTGTGAAGGCACATGGAAGACGGTATAACGTCCCTGTGTTACCAGTTTCTTGCCTTTACTGTGATCATCCGGATCTTTCCAGACAGAGTCACCGATGATACGGAACGGGAAGTTCCATCTACCGGTATTGGTCGGCGCGGTCTGCCATCTCGCCGCAGGGATATCTGTATCCTCTTCGCCAGGCTGAAGCGAATACCAACGCCACCATCCGTAGAAGTTACGCTCGCGGACAGGCAGTTCGACACGCTGGTCGGTCGATTGCGCTGTGTGGGACGGATTGTAATAATAGAGAATTGTCTTATTCTCATGTACCTGTTGTACACCATCCTTCAAATCGGCGCCGGACGCTCCTTTGGAGTGAACCAGGTTTTGGTTGCCGGCATACTGGAAGCGGCTTAACTGATTAACCTTTATGCGGAAGTTGATAAAACGCCATCTTCCTTCCACCTCCATCGTATAAGCTATATAGAGGGCGGCAGAGCGGGGAGAACGGATTCCATTTCCTTTACAATGGACGGTAATGGTGTTGGGGCCTAAAGCACTTATCTCACACCAGTCCGGTGTGTTTCCATTCTCCTCTACCAAACGAATCTCTGCTTTGTCTATATCGGTAAAGTCCATGAGATCGGTATGATCATCTTCCGTATCTGTATCGAAGGCAACTACTTGGTTTTCAACATCCAAGATATTTGTTCCGATACGGTGGTCGGTGGTCAGCGTAAAGGTATGGGTATCATTCACACCCTCCGTCACCTCCGGCGGGAATGCATAACTATGCTCATCGTTTACCACGGCACAGATGAGTGAATCATAAGCCACAGCATGATAAGTCTGACGGATGAGCGGAATCTTAAGATGCGCGTCATCTACCGAAGTGAAACTGCTCCATTTGTCCGCAAAACGATAGTCAGGTGCATCGGGTTGCAGCGAGATCTGTACATCCAGCGTATCCACGATATTCACATATTTGCCGCCGTACTGAATGTTCATCGGGCTGGCGCCGGAAGGCGTAACGGTCGTAGTCAGGGTTCCGGCATTAGTCGATCTGGTCAAACCGCTGGCGCCTGCGCTAAAGCGGCTGTCGGAGATAAGGTCGATGGAATAATTCGTCTTCCAGTCATTGCCGGCTGAGATAAGATCAGCAATATCATTCTCGTCTTCCCGACCGCAATAAGTCAAAGTGTTATTGAGCAGCATCGAATAGATACGGTACGCTTTGTAACGCGTCTGAACAGAGGCACTACTCATATTATTGTAATCGAACACCAACTCGTCATGGTTCGGATAAGTACCGTTGTTGAGGAGGTTATACTCGCGTTGCAGATAAGCCCAAGAGAACACGGAAGCCTCTTCCGCGTTTTCGGTCAATGTCAAAGACGGAACATCTTCCGTCACAGAGAACTTCAGCCATTTATTTAGGCCATACTTGAGTTTCACTTGCTCCTCAAAGTTGGCATTGTCATTCACAAAGGTATTGACATACTCATAGGTCAGAGTCGCTGCGCCGGTGGACGCTACGTCGGGCAGCGACGAGCCGTTGATAATGAAATCCATATTTACAGGCTCGTTCGTTCGAAGCGTCAACTGTTGAGCAGCCTGATCAACGTACGTATATTCCCACGGAGTGATATACTTGGTGTCGGAGTTGGCGGCATCCTTGGAACCTTTTACCAATTGGGTCTTACCGTCCTCTTTCTTATAGAGCGTATTGCCTTTGAGTTCGTACTGACGGAAGATGAGGCCGCCGGAACCTGCCATAATGAAATACCGTTTCCCACCTGCTACAACGGACCATATCAACTCCGAATCCGCAAGCGTCGATTGCATCAAAGGCACACGTCCTGTCACAGGATAGGACACTCCTTCCACCGTGGCGGTAGAGTTGATAACGAGCGTGTCATAGTTGACGCCCTGACTGTTATCCCCTTTCGTGATGAGAACAGCATGATCGGTGGTGGTTTGCTCGTTGCTCACATTGAAATATGCCGAAGGAGAGCCGCTGGTAAACGAACATGCTCCTGGACCCAAACGCAACGAAGAAGTAACATCTTCGGAATCCAATATCTCTTCTCCCAATACATTACCATCGGTATCAAGCAACTGGCGGGAAAGAACTTTCGCAAGAGTGAAATTCAACTGTTTGCTTGCGTTTGCGAGCGGGTTGAAGTTATAAACCGGATACTCAGGCGTCAAAACCAGTTTGGTCTCAACTGCCCCATGGTGGACGGTCTTGGTACGAACGATAATATCGCGATAGCGCGAACCGTCAGGACGGATATGCAGACCCGGAGCTCCCTCTTTCCAACGGCCGTAGTACTCTTTTATCTTCACCGGACCAAGAGTTCTGAGCGTAATACGTATCGTATCGATAATATCGATATATTCGCCATTATAAATGACATCAACCGGGGTATTCAGACCACTGGTAACAAGGCGGCCGAAATAGTTCTTTTCCAGACGGTCGTTCATGGTGGGTTTGTCCTCTGCCGACACAACTTCTCCTAAATTCTCCACACGTGAATCGCGAATATATTCAAAACTCTCCTCCAAACGATAGTTGGCATTCAGACGCAACTGAGTATAGTCCGTAATAATCTTATTCAGGTTCGGATGGAAATAGACGATGTCGTCGTCCAGCTTCATCATCGCCATCAACTGCTTTCCGATGAGTTTGGACCACACTGGGCTTTCTATATGTTCGCCATAGTGAATACCAAACGTGATTGTGTCGTTCCACTCCGTAGTCGTATCGGGGATAACAACATAATGCTCATCCGCTACACGTACTCGGGATATCTGGAAAACGGTTGCGTTTGCTTCCGAAACGTCGCCGTCAAACTGGTTATCGGCAGCATTATATTTAATCCACGGCGCACTACTGTTAGAGCGCTCGGCGCGTGTAATCACATCCGCCACACGATGCAGATAGTGGGTGGAGGACAGTTTGGCGTTCTGAACATCCGCTACGGTATAGTCCGGCCAACCGTTTCGACCAGCCGTTCCCGTCGATTTGAACAGACCTGCCCAACTGGTATTCGCCAAAACCGTATTCGGAGCAGTATAATACAAACCAAGGTACTCTTCATCTGCCGGAGCGAAGTTCTCATAGAAGAGAAGTGAGTCCACTGCGCCATAACGCATCTCACGGCGAGGATCCAGCACTACTTCATCGGGTGCACACTCCGCACAAGGACTGGGATGGGCAAGCACCTTGAAGGTGTTGATATACCGGTTATCCACATTGTCTGCGTTCGCCATACCCTGGTACGCATCGGTCCATTCTGCAATGCTACGGGCACGGGAGAAACGCGGAGCCGCCGTTCCCGGATGAGTAAGGAAGTAACGCTTCCCGTCTTCCTTCATGAATGACAAAGCCACGTGAATCGTTCCGGTATAAGTAGCTTTCGCGTAGAGTGTCGTCGTGCCTGGTACCAAATCGATTGAGTCGCCCGGATGATACAAGACATCCCCATCGGGACTTGTTGCCCAGCCATGGAACGTAAATCCTTTCACAAGACGCGCATCCCGAGCGGCAACTTTAGTCTTTCCATGCATCGGGTACTGATCCGCGATAGTATCACCTGTGCAACCGTTGTTATCATAATGAATATGCCGATCCGGGTTCGCAGGCACGAACTCGATAGCGCCGTTCGGAGCATCGTTGTCAATGTGGATACGCGCCCAGCCGTCGCGGCCGATGATACTACCTCCGCCGACAACCGGCACAGACGTACCTACGACAGGAACACTCCAGTCGGGGATATCCGCGCCCGGGTCATGTTCGTCATATTCGGAACCGGTAAACATTGTAGCTTTGATGGTCAGAGCAGCGTACTCAGCCGTGATATGCCACATCTCCTCGCACGTCCAGGTCTTGTAATCATCACTCGGACGCAACTGGATGTTACGGCCGGTATTGGTGCGCAAGAAATAGCCACCCGGTTGGAACTCCACACCCAGGTTCTGTTTGCCGGTCTGCGTCGTATCGACAATCATCTGGCCGTACGCACCTCGTGGCGCCTTAAGACCTAAATAGTGAATCTTCAAGGTGTCGATTTGCTTGAACTGCGAGTTAAATGCATCTCCTTGGTCCGTATGGCAATACTTATTCTGATAGCCCACATAGTAATACGTGCTGTCGGACTCCGGCACATTCATATAATCGCTTACATAGTACTCGGTCTCCCCAAGACGCTCCATGCAAACCAGACGGTCAATGGTATAGATTTTCTTAGGGGTGGTGTACGTAGCAGGGGTGGAGTTAAAGTTTTTATTGTACTTTACAAAATTCTGCTCGTCGTAGGCGAAGAAATACGAATCCGAGCAAGTAGAAGTCAACGGGTCATTCAGCACATACAAACGGAAAACCGTACGCGGGGTGTTATGGTGTTTATCTTTATTTCCAAAAGCATACAATGCCTGCCCCGGTCGAGCCGATGCTTCTTTGTTACTATATTGTATTGTGCTTAACGTTTTATTAAAACCGACCACCGAAGCATTGGTGTAAGAAACAGGAGCGTTACCTCGCGGTATGTCGAGCCAATACACTTCGCGGTATGGCAGGCCTAAGAAACCATACCCCTTCTCTCCATTGAATCGGCCTTGGGCATCTTGCGTTCTTCCCTCGTTGGTTGCTAATGTCCTGTTCGGGTCGAACGAAGTAACGGTAGAGCGGTTGGTCGGCACAACAAAGATGGCGTTACAGATATTGGCATTGTTTGCTTCTCTGGTCAAATCACCTTGATATCTAAAGGAATTACCGGAAGATGTGAGCAAGGTATAGGAATCGCCTCCGGGATTGGTACTCCACATCGTATAGGCGATACCATCTAACGGATAATTTTTACCACTATAAAGAAACGTTACAGGGTCATCAATGGTCCAAATAGAAGGAGAAGCGGGTTCGGTTGCGTCGGGATCTTGCGGAATCAACTTAAGGAAGTTACCCTTATTACCATCCCAGTTCGTGTAATTGAAATAGCCACCCGTATAACCCGGGTAATGGCATACGAAATACTCCTCTCCATTCACCATCGTGGACAACAAAATCCGATCACCTGGTTGCAGATTGACCACCAGACCACCATCCGTCGGTGTAAAATCGTACACCGCGCCATACATTCCCAGCGTGGCAAACACTGCCGAAATCAGCAACAGAATTCGTACCTTGAACTCTTTCAAACAGACTATATTCATACCTTTACCTTATACTTTAAAATCAAATTAAAAGAAACACTTAACTTAAAGCGAGTTCGATATAATTATAACAAAATTTTGCAAAATTATAAAAATACGGGCACATGTGCAAGTGTCCGTAAAAAATATTGTGTTAAAGTTGAGAAAATTGCTCGATTTTTTATTTATTGTCGAATTGGGCGATCCATTCTGTGGGTGTCAGCCCGGTTTCCCGTGCAAAGATTCGTCCGAAGACCGTAGCCGAGGAGAAACCGCAAAGCTCGGATATTTGCTGCATTTTCAGATTGGGGTTCTGCCTCATTTGTAGTTTCGCCTCTTCGATACGGTAATTCGTTACAAACTGGTAGAACGTGCAGTCATATTCGGCATTAATGAACTGAGACAGATATGTCCTGTTCATCGGCAGCACTTTACGCAAATCGGTCAAGCGGAAATTCGGATTGAGATAGGGTTTCTCACTCGCCATCCATTCCTCCAACGCACGACGATACTCCGCGTTAGACGCTATGTTCGAAGCAGACATTTCCGCGGACGACAATTCTTCTACCTCAACATTACCTGTCTCTTGGACAGCATCTTCCATCCATGGCTTGGAACGGAAGATAACCTGGTCGTTGGTATAGACAAAGATGAAGAATATTAACCATTGTTGCGTAAAAAGACGGTTAGGCTCCTCCGTAAAACAGAGATACGCGTACGAACAGCCTAACACGAATATCATTACTAAATAGCGGATTACCCACTGCTCATCCGTCTGCTCCACAGAACCGAAGTTTTCCTCACTAAATCTACGGTACGCGCGCAGGTGATGTATCAACAAGGCAATCCACACCAGCGGAACGAGTGCCAAGAGCCATCTCAGGTCCCATGGCACACACCAGTCAATCGCCCCGATAACCAACACCGGCAATACACGCGTCATAGCATTCTTCACCGTGAGCCAACCCGGACGTAGCAACTCCGCCGGATAAGCTAATAACAACCACGCTATCAAATCGCCTGCCATCAACTCCCAACCCTCAAAACTGAAAATTCCTTCCGCAGGACGTAGCTCCGAATTAACCCTAAAACGATAACATAAACCCACTATCATCAACACCGTCAACGCAGCCATGATCCAGGCATAGATACGACGAATACGGAGACCTTCATTGTGACGGAACATAGCCCAAGTATTGATGAGCGTTACTGTAATAATCGCCGTGTTCTGAACCGGCGCTATTATCGAACTGAAGATGTCAACCGGAATAAGAGGCGAGAGTATATAACTCACCGCCACCGCTGCCATCAGTACGATTCCGAATGCCGCTTCCGAACGGTATTCGTAGTAGAAATGACGTAATTTTTTATAACTTTTGTCAGTCATTTTGAATACCCTTTTCAAAAAACGAGCACAAAGGTACAACAAAAAAATGACATATGCAAATAAAAAAATATCAAAAAAAAGTATATATATATAATATATATATAGTAAATTGCACATTTTTTGTCATTTTTGTGTGTTTATCCTTGGGTGATCCCTTGGTTTTATACCGAGTTTACCCCGTAGTCAGTACTTACAGGGGTCTCTATGTAGGATTTGACGGAAAGTTTATATGCCAATGGATAGATGCCGGCGGCTCGTTTACCATTACTTTCTGTCCCAGACCCACAGGATCCAAACCCGGATTTCGCTACAGTATATGTATTAGCCCTGAAGTAAGAATCATCCTTTTGGCATAGCGGCATTGGTTTGCCGCTATGCTACTTTTTATAAATTAACGATATCCTCTCTCTTCTCACTTGCTAACACCGCCCGCACGAAGTTCGGGAACTGCTTGCAGGGGGCATCACGCGTTAGCTGTGCGCGCCAAAGATTGTACATCTCCATAAAACGGGGATGGTTCTTGTCGCGAACAATTGCACCCGCCTCACGGCAGGCTTCACGCCATCGGCTACGCTGAACCGTCTCGTTGGGCGTCAATGGGTGTTCCTTGTAGTCACGACGCTCCTGCGCGTAGATCTCTTTCGGTCCTAAACCGACCAC
>JAFVHA010000021.1 GCA_017478035.1 Paludibacteraceae bacterium
ATCCATCCGCACGGCGCAGTTGACTTATATTCCTGCTTCGCTCACGTCTGACCCCTATAAACGCGCCATCACTTTGTTTCTCAGCGAAGTCCTTTACCATGTCTTGCGCCATCCGATGCAGGACGAGCCTATGTTCGATTTCCTTGCGAACGCTATACAGGAATTGGACCAAACAAATCAACCGCAGAACTTCCATCTCGCGTTCCTGACGGGGCTGGTGGCCAAGTTAGGATTCGCCATGCCGCAAGAACTTTCATTGCCTTCCTCCAGAAGAGAGAGACAGGAGGCCTTAAAAGCCCTTTGTGCTTATTTCGAAACCCACGTCGAAACATGGCAAACACCTAAATCACTCGACATCCTCATGGAGGTTTTTGACTAAAAAAGCATACAAAAGTAAAAAAAAACGCAAAAAATTTGGTCAATTCAATTTTTTGTTGTACCTTTGCACGCTTTTTTGACGTATAAACCCGTCTTCGTGAGAAGACCTAAATAAAAAATTAACAATGAAACGTACATTCCAACCTTCCCAACGCAAGCGCCGTAACAAACACGGCTTCTTGGAGAGAATGGCTACCGCCAATGGTCGCCGTGTTTTGGCTGCCCGTCGTGCTAAAGGTCGTAAGAAACTGACCGTTGCTGACGAAGGACGTCACAAATTTTAATGGAGTCAACTAGACAACACAAGATCGCTCGTCTGATTCAAAAAGACATGAGCGACATCCTTTTGCGGTACGCGCGCACGCTCCACGGAACCCTTATTTCCGTCAGCGAAGTGCGCGTGTCGCCTGATTTATCTATTGCGCATATCTATCTCTCTGTTTTCCCGCAAGACAAAGTGGCAGAGACAATGACGCTGATAGAGGGGAACGTTCATCGCTTCCGTGGCGAACTGGGTACGCTCGAGCGCCATCAGTTGCGTATCATTCCGGAAATCATCTTCCACCTTGATGAGACCATCGATAAGATGGAGCGCATTGATGAATTATTAAAAAATTGATGTATTGTTGATTACATCATTAAAACATTTCCTCTTCATATAGCTTGGCGGTACCTCTTCTCAAAGAAAGGGCACAACGCCATCAATATCGTATCCGGCATCAGTGCCGCTGCTGTGTCTGTAGTCACAGCGGCTATGGTATGCGTACTGTCCGTGATGAACGGTTTCGGGGTGCTCGTGGAGAGAATGTTCTCGGAGTTTGACCCCATCCTCCTTGTTGTACCGGCCGAAGGTCAGACCCTGCGTACCGATACACTGCCTATCACTTCTTTGTACGCGCGCGAGGATGTAGAAGCCGTCTCCATGCAATTGGAGCAGACTGCCCTCATCCGGTACAAAGACCATCAGGTCCCGGCACGCGTCATGGGCGTTGATAGTCTCTTCACGCGCACAGCCAACATCGACTCGATCATCACCGACGGCTTTTACTCGGTATGGGACGGGGCTTTCGATCGTGCGGTACTCGGACGGGGACTCGCCGCACAAATAGGCATGAACGCCCATTTTACCGGCGCGTTACATCTGTATGCGCCCGAAAGAACCGGCAAACTCAATATGCTGCGTCCCGATAAGTCGCTGCGACATGAATACGCCTTTATTGCCGGCACGTTCGCCATCAACCAATTGGAATACGACGACCAACTGCTCCTCGTCTCCCTTCCGCTCGCGCAACGACTCTTCGACTACGATGAACACACGGCTTCGGCACTCCGTCTCACGCCGAAAGACAAATCACAAATCAGCAATCTCAAATCACAAATAGCTAAAACCTTGGGCTCCGGGTACAAGGTTTTAGACCGGTATGAACAGCAAGCGGACTTCTTCCGCATCCTGCGTATCGAAAAACTGCTGACCGTCTTCCTGCTGGTCTTCATACTGCTTATCGCGAGTTTTAATATCATCGGCTCGCTTTCAATGCTCATCATTGACAAACGCGAAGACATCCGCATCCTCTCGCATCTGGGAGCTGATGAGCCTGTTATTCGTCGTATCTTCCTTTTGGAAGGATGGCTCATATCCTCCCTCGGCACACTCATCGGTCTGGTTTTGGGTGTTGCCGTTTGCTTGGGACAACAGCATTTCGGATGGCTCAAACTCGGTAGCGGCAACGAATATATCATCTCCGCCTACCCCGTTGTGGTACAATGGACAGATATACTTCTGGTGGCTGCAATCGTTTTGGCGTTGGGGTTCGTCGCGGCTTGGTATCCTTCCAGAAAAGTGAAAGTTGAAAGATGAAAAATATCCGATACATAGTCATTCTTATCGGCATAACTCTTCTAAGTGCATGCAAGCCTTCGAATACCGTCACCAAGAGCGGCTTGCCGGAGGAGTTCACTGTGGCATGGGAAGAGATCTACGGACGTTGTTACGACTCTATCCCTCACGCCGTGGTGGCGCTTGACCTCTACTCCGAAGGTCTGGATGTGGATACACTCAAGCATCAAATGCACGGAACGGGTTATAACCTGTATTTGTCCGATATCTTCTTGCCGGACCGGACGGGAAAAGACTCGCTCCATTTGGCGCCGGGCACCTATCGGTCCGGAACCTCTGCGAAACCCTATACATTCCTGCCCGGACATGACTACGAAGGAACGCCTACCGGCATTTACCTACTGTATGTAGAGAATGATAAACTGCAATCTATACAAGTACTGGACTCCGGCTGGCTCGTGGTTCGCGACACCTCCAATAACATGAAGGATCTGCAGTTAACGCTCTATTACCAAAACGCCGAAAAGGTACGCACCGAATATAAATGCCATTTCCAGGGAGCTCTTCAGTCATGGCTAAAATAACATCATCGGACGAACAACTTCTGCGCGAATACCATACGTGGTTGCGCCTCGAACGGGGATATTCTCCCAATACCATCGAAGGATACGAGATGGATCTGGAGAAACTGCGTACATACGCCAACGAGCACGGTGTGGATTTTGTTCATACGTCGTTTGAGCAGTTGGAACAGTTCATCTTCGAGCAATTCAAAACCATTCATTCCGAAGCCACTCAGGCGCGCGTTCTTGCCGGCATCCATTCCTGGTACCGTTTTCTGCTCTACAAAGAGTATATCGACCAAGACCACTCTGAACTGCTCGAAGGCCCCAAGAAATCCAAGCATCTGCCTACCGTCCTCTCCCTTGATGAAATCAACCGGATGATGGCGGCCATCGACCTCTCCTCTAACGAAGGCCACCGCAATCGGGCGATGATGGAGATGCTCTATGGCAGCGGACTGCGCGTAAGCGAACTGGTTAACTTGCAACTCAGTAAGATATACCTCAACGAACATTATATGCTCATCGAAGGAAAGGGCTCCAAACAACGCCTGGTGCCTGTCTCGCCGGTAGCCGAAGAATGGTTCGGTTATTGGATGCAGGAACGCAGCACATGGCCGCTCAAACCCGAATCCAAAGATATCGCCTTCGTCAACCGCTACGGCCGGCCGATGACGCGAGCTATGGTCTTTACCATCGTCAGACGCCTTTGCGCGGAAGCCGGCATCACCAAGACCGTCAGCCCGCATACCCTACGCCATTCTTTTGCTACCCATCTGCTCCAAAACGGAGCCGACCTGCGCGTGATACAGCAGTTATTGGGCCATGAAGACCTGGCTACTACCGAGATCTACACCCATCTGGACGTACAAGATCTCCGCAAAGCGATCCTCCAATGTCATCCCGCCAACTTAAAATAATACTCTGTATTCTGTACTCTGTACTCTGTACTCCAATCGTTTCGGCAGTCGAAACGATTATCGTTGGCGAAATAATCAACGAAACTACCGGCGAGGCCATCCCGAATGTAAACATCCATTTCCGGGGTACGAAGATCGGCACTACGTCCGATGAGAGCGGAGCATACGCCCTGCGCGTGGATATGCAGGCCAAAGCACAACTGGTCTTCTCCGCCGTCGGTTATTTCACGCAGCGGTATGATATCGAACCCGGAACGATGGCCGGCTTGCAGGTTACCATGAGGGAAAAAACAGCGACGCTGACCGAAGTGGTGGTCGCTCCGAATGAGAACCCGGCCTTGGAACTCCTGCGCAAAGTGCGGGAACATCGCGAAGAGAATGACCGTACGAAGCATACTGATATCTCCTCTACGCTCGTGCGTGAGCAGACACTTTTTGTATCGCATATCAACAAACGTCATCTGCGCCGGGCTTTATGGCGCAGCCTGCAATCCGGCATGATCTCGCAAGAGGACTCCACTTTCATTCTGCCCCTCTATCGCGAGACGCAGTCTTTCCGTATGTCCGGCAATGAAGTCGTTCCTGCCAACGACCGGCAAACACAGGCACTGATACTCGCCGAAACAGAATACGCGTCCCTCTTGGGCAATGAAGGGAATCTGAATTTCTACCGGCAGAACGTACCTCTTATGGGGCATGCTTTTCTATCTCCGCTGGCAACCAACGGGAATCTCTACTATCGGTATTACCTGGAGGATGACTCCGTCATCCATTTCAGAACCCGTAATCCTTTCTACGCTACGTTCAACGGCCAAATGGTAATTGATACGGCCACCTATGCCTTACGCACCATCCAAGCCTACGTGCCCGCCGAAGTGGCAGTCAACTACGTCAACACACTGCATGTCTCGCAAACCCTCATGCCGGACGGCTCTATCGCCGACGAACATATATCCGCCCTATTGGATGTATCCATCAAATCCGAGCAAGCCGGCGCCGTCTTCCCTACCCTGCTCCTTACCACGCGTCTTAAAAATCCGAATCTGTCAGGCGAAGCCGGTCTGTCAGCGAAGCGGTCTTACAGTCCGCAGGACGGTCTTACAGGCGAAGCCGGTCTATCTTCTGACTCCGCCTTCGCGGCACTGGATTCAATCCCCCTCATGCGTGCAGCCAAATGGTTCGCCACAATCGCTACTGCGGGATATATCCCTACCGGCACTTTCCTCGATATCGGCCACATAGAGGAGATCCTGCAAGTGAATCACCA
This sequence comes from Paludibacteraceae bacterium, assembly GCA_017478035.1. Classification (GTDB taxonomy): domain Bacteria; phylum Bacteroidota; class Bacteroidia; order Bacteroidales; family Paludibacteraceae; genus Colicola. Next base: position 4,966 of record JAFVHA010000021.1, read on the forward strand.
TGAAGGCGTACACGTCGGTTTGCCCTTCCGCACGAATGAGAAACTGTCGGAAATCGTTTCCTTAGAGGCATCTGTAGGATATGGAGTCAAGGATCGTCTGCCAAAAGGGATGGGACGTATATCCGTGAATATCCCGGCTGAAAGAAGGCATATCATGCAGCTGGAATACAACGACCGGTACGTATGGTCCGAAGTGGATGATTTCGATCGTTTGTTACGGGAGAACTCGATGGGTTGGGGAAACTTTGATTTCACGGCCTATGCGTTCGAAGCCCTGCACCGCGATTCGTTATGCGTGAATACCGCCTTACGTCAACGTCAGGCACAATTCCATTGGTTTGCTGACTGGAGTCCGATGGTGGAGACACATATGTATGTCCGTGCCGGATGGCAACCGGGAGCGCTTGGACAGCAAACCTTTGATGTCAGTTATCAGTCTTTGTCGCTTATCGCGCGACTCAGTTGGGGTGAACGTAAATACGACGGCTATTTCATGCGCCGGTACGCCTATTCGCCCAAATATCCGGTTCTCTACCTCGGTACCGAACTGGGGCATTGGAATGAGGGATTGTATAGCCATATACGCGTGCTCCTTACCCAACATGCGCAACTCGGCATAGGGGGCACATTGACTTACGCCCTTCAAGCCGGTGCGCTCTTCGGACGGGTTCCAAATACCTTGCTATGGCAAGCGGATGCTAACCAGGGATACGCCTATGACCCCTACCGTTTCACCTTCCTCCATGGCGGACAGATGATGGCGGATAAGTACGTCACGCTCCAAACGGAATGGAACGGACACGGTATTCTTTTTAATATGATTCCGGGTATTCGATGGCTGCACTTGCGCGAACTCGTGGAAGCCAAATTGGCCTACGGTTACCTCGCCGAAAATCAGCAATCATCTATAGCCAACCACCAGTTCTATGCCGAGATTGGGGTCGGAATAGGCAATATTCTTCGTGTTGCCGACTTATACTCCGTTTGGTCACTCGCGCCAGATATTCGTTGGGCGATGCGGTTCCGGATTCATTTGGGTCTTTAATCAACCACTCGCGAAACGGCGCGTAAGATAGGATCCACAGAAGGTGTGGCACCTACCGCCTGAATCATCCATTCTTTGGGTGTCAGACGGCCGAGACGGTATATCCGGGCGTACTCTGCTGCAAAATCCTGCTGCGTGGCACACTGCGCCAGATGCTCCTCCAATTGGTATTGAACAATATGTCCCAAGGGATAATTGGGCAGGTACATCGGTGCATTGACCATATGGCTGTAAACAGCCAGAAGTACGCAGTCATGCTCACCCAATACAGGCTCGTAATAACGGTTCCATATATCCTTCGCAATCTGCACGGTGGCTTCGCATAATTCCTTTGCAGAAGCTTTCGGATGCGCATAGATCCACTGCCACATCGCCATATCCACCAGACTCACACCCATAATCTCGTACATCGACCAGAACTGGTCAAGCACTTCGTCGGGATTGTTGATGCCGTTTCCCATCCGGGCACCGGGCAATAACTGCAGATCTCTGTGCTGCCATAGAAAAGCGGAAGCCTCCGTATAAGCGGTATTCGGCACGCCGGAGAGCATATAATGGTCAATGAAATACATGTCCAATACTTGCTCTACGCAGTGTCCGAACTCGTGTACGGCGATATTGTATCCTTTGTAATCCATGCCCGTCTTCGGGATGCGTGTACGCAGACGCGCATCCTCTTTCCTTCCCAAACATGGCCATGCGTGACCCGAACCGCGAGCTGGTTCCACCACAATATGATGTGCTATTCTGCGCGCATCCTCCGAATAGAATCCCATTTGTGTCAACAGTCTCGGCATATCGGCCGCAAAAGCATTGGCATCGGGATATAACGCACGCGTCTGACGTGTCAACGCATCCTCAGCCAACGAGGCGCGCGCCTTGAAACCGTCGTACCATATGTCGTATGGACGCAGTTCCCGTCCTAAACGCGCACGAATAACAGAAGCCACATCCTGCACCTGATCCGAGCCTACCAACGCACGGAATAGACTGTCCAACTCCGCGGCCGGTATCTCCACGCCTTCCTCAAAATTACGCTGAATACCCGTAGGGGCAGACGGACAATAGGCATCCTCTGCAAAATAAGCCTTGGCAACGGCCAATATACGTTCATAGCGCGTGTACGGTTCCGCCTGCTTGGTATCCGAATAAGGTTTCCAAATATAATCGCTCCCGTTGATAGCCGCCTGAGGTATCTCCTGACGCACAATGCGTTGCATCACCTCGTAAATCATCTCCTGCTTCTCTTGTCCGTCTTCTTTGCCGTACAGCGCCTTCAACTCATCGCGCAAATTCCAGTGACTCAACAGCACCTTGTCCTCCGGCCATAACGTACGGCCGTCTTCCGTGCGCAAGTTACCCATATAGATATTGTAATCTGCAATGTAGTTCTCCGCGTCTGCAAAAGCCTCAGCCATCTGTGTCTTTACTTTTGCCGGCACACGGGTGGTGAATACATCGCCAAGACGCGCCATCGCCCATTCCTCACGGGTCCATTGTCGGCCTAAGCGGTTCTTCACTTCCAAACTGTAATGAGGGAAATTGAGAATGGTCACAAAAGCCAACTTGTTCGCAAACATATCATCCGAGAAATGGGCTAACGGGCTGTAACCGGACATGATCCAGTCTGGCTCAGCCGGTTCGGACGCATTTGTCAACTGCGTCGGGCGCAACAACTCCACGGTCAGCATATCTGCAGACTGATATACATTCTCCAGCACCCGGCTGAGCGATTCAAAAAGCGCCACCCGTTCACTGTCTGTCTGACATAGATGCTCTTCCACGAACCGGCAGAAATCCGCCTCGCTGCCATCGGCTTCCGTCCATAACGCCCACGCCTGTTCTACGCCTCGCGTCTGAGGCAGCGTCTCCGGCAACGACTTCTGTTTAGTACACGAACTCATCATAATTACACCTCCAAGCAACATAATGCTTGTCATTACTTGATAAAACGATTTCATACTGTGCATGTTTATTTGGCTGCAAAATTACGAAAAAAATCTCATATACACAAACAATTATTTGCATATATGCAAAAAAAGTCGTATCTTTGCACCCGATTTTAAAATGCGGAAGTGTGGCTATACGCAAAAAAATAGTAGTCTTTCTTCTTTGCTCTTGCTTCCTGATTCCTCTTCAGGCACAGGTTTCCAACGCAGGGCGATCGGTGTTCTCGTTCATGAGTCTGCCGGCTTCGGCGCGCCTTAACGCACTCGGAGGAAGCAATGCATCGCTCAGCGACGGAGATATCTCCATGGCTATGTGCAACCCGGCTCTGCTGCATGAAAAATCGCATATGATGCTCCAGGTCAATTTCTCTTATTACCTGCCCGGTACCATGTTCGGTTCGGCCCTGTATGCGCATAATTTCGGCGAAGCCAAAGGTATAACCAATCGCCTCTCCACACCCACCGAAGACGATCAACCGGACCGCCCTAACTATTTCGCAGTCGGTTTTCATTACCTCGACTACGGACGAATGAAATATGCCGACGAACAAGGAAACCTCACGGGCGGTTCTTTCGGAGCGCGGGATATATTGATTGATGTCATGTATGCGCGGCAGTTAGGCCGACTCTTCAAGGTCGGAGTGACGCTCAAACCCGTGTATTCTATCTACGAGCATTACTCTTCTTTCGCTATCGGCGCAGATGTCGGAGGCCATTTCATCACGCCGGACTCTACCTTCCAGATGGGACTTGTGCTCCAGAATATCGGATGGCAACTCAAGAGTTTCTATTCCTCCGAAGACGGCTCGCCGAAAGAGATGTTGCCGCTCAACCTGCAACTCGGATTATCTTATCGTATTCCCAAGACGCCGTTGCGACTGCATATGCAGATTCATAATATGCAAACCTGGTACTTGAAATACGAATGGACCAGCAATGACAAGAGTCTCACTACCGGCGAACCCGTTTCGCACGATGTGCCTTGGTATGACATGATGTTCCGCCATACGATTTTTACGCTCGAGGTCACGCCGAAAAGCGAACGTTTCTATGTAGCGCTCAGTTATAACCACCGACGTCGCGCGGAACTGCAACTCATCGACCAGCGTTCACTCGCAGGACTTTCTATCGGAGCCGGAGTGCGTATCAAACAGGCGCACGTCGATTTTGCAGTCAGCCAAATGACCAAATCCTATTTCTCGTATCAGGTAGGAGTATCATTGGATATCAACGCCCTGATGAAATAAATCAAAAACCAAAAATCTTAAATCAAAAATATAATTTTATGCCCGATAAAATTATCGTCGCCATCGATGGCTACTCGTCTTGCGGCAAATCTACTATTGCCAAAGCGCTCGCTCAATATGCCGGATATACCTATGTGGATACAGGCGCCATGTATCGCGCCATCGCGCTCTATACATTGAAAAACAGCATAACGGACAACGATGCTGTCATCGCTGCATTGCCGGATATCCAAGTCGGTTTTACACGCATCGATGGCGCGCAACATGTCACCTTGAATGGAGTAGATGTAGAGTCGCAGATCCGCACCCTGGAAGTAGGCAACAGAGCCAGTCAGGTGTCGCAAATCCGCGAAGTGAGGGAGTTCTTGGTGGCACAACAGCAGAAGATGGGCGATGACAAAGGCATTGTCATGGATGGACGCGATATCGGTACGGTCGTCTTCCCGAAGGCCGAACTCAAACTCTTCCTCACCGCCTTACCCGAAGTACGCGCACAGCGCCGTTTCGACGAACTAGTAAGGAAAGGAGAGCAACCCGACTACGAGGACGTCCTCAAGGATGTCAATGATCGCGACTATCGGGATACCCATCGCGCCGAGTCGCCGCTACGGCAAGCGGAAGATGCCATCGTGGTGGACAACAGCCACCTCACGCCCGACGAACAAATGGAGAAGATTATCGCGCTGTTTAACGCTAAAATCATAAATTTGAAATCATAAATCATAAATTTGCAATCATAAATCATCAATGATTGTATCCATAGATACAAACTCCGGTTTCTGCTTCGGTGTAACACGCGCAATCAAAGCAGCAGAAAGCGAGCTCCAAAACGGAGCTCTTTACTGCTTGGGCGACATCGTGCATAACGGACAGGAGGTAGCGCGATTGGAGATGAAAGGACTGGCGACTATTGACTACGATGACCTGCGAACCCTCCCATCCCATTCCCGCGTACTGCTTCGTGCGCACGGCGAACCGCCTTCCACCTATTGGATTGCGCAACAACGGGGAATAGAGATCATTGATGCCACATGTCCGGTTGTCAAGAAACTCCAGGATCGTATTCGCGCGTGCTACGAGCAGCATCGGAACGATGAGAATCTGCCGCCGCAGATTGTGATCTATGGCCAACCCGGACACGCGGAAGTCATCGGCCTGCAAGGCCAGACGAACAATACCGCCATCGTCATTGAGAATACCGACCAACTCGACCGTCTCAATTTCAACCGACCTATCTACCTCTTTTCCCAAACCACCAAATCCGTCGAAGGTTTTCAGAATCTTGTTGAAGCCATCAATTCATCAATCATAAATCATAAATCATCAATTGTACCTGAGGTACACGACACCATTTGTCGAAGCGTGGCAAATCGTGTAAAAGAACTTCAGGCTTTCGCACGCGCCAACGATATAGTGATCTTTGTAGGCGGTGCCAAATCGTCCAACGCACGCGTACTGTATAAAAATTGTGTTGAGGTCAACCCCAACACAATCTTCATCTCCTCTCCCGACGAACTCGAAAATTTTAAATCAAAAATCATAAATCATAAATCAACAAATCCCGACCTCCAGGTCGGGATCTGTGGTGCCACCAGCACTCCTCTCTGGCTCATGGAAGCCGTCCGAGATAAAATAATCAATGAGCAATGATCAATGACCAATAGAAACTCACCTCACACTGGTGAGTTTCTTTATCTTCGCATTCAAGTTCTTGCATTTCATCAAATCTTCCAGACTCAAGTGCATCCGGTAATTCCAGAAATGTCTTGGATTAGCCGGCACGTTGATACGGTCTGCGAACTGGTCTTTCAGACGTACGTCGCCATCGATAGCGAGCCAGTCCTGAAGCGGCAGTATCGTCCACATCGCCGGGCTGTACATATGCTGGTTGATGATGAACTCTGCTATCTCCGGACTCATCTCCTTCGGTGCATCACCCCACCAACCCATCTGCTCATTGTAGAAACGTTGGGTCACGGCGCGGTCCTCTTCCCACCATGCACGCAGCGGATTCATATCATGCGTGCCGGTCGTGCACACACTCTGATACGGAGCGTCTGCCGGATGAGCGAACTTAACCGTCGGATCTTTCGGCATGCGTTGAATCTCCAGACTCAATATCTGCAACTCGTGCATCACGTCAGGCACACAAGCGGGAACCATACCCAGATCCTCGCCGCAGCAGAGCATATGCGTTGCGCCGATCAGCGTCGGCAACTTGCGCATCGCCGAATCACGCCAGAACTGCGTATGACGACGGAAGAAATACTCATTGTAAATGCGCATCAGTACCTCTTTCTGGTCGCTGTACAGCTCGTTGAACGAGTGACTCTGATAGATCGAGATACGCGGATGCAGCCATCCCGGACGGCGCTGGTCTTCTACCATCAGCACTTCGCAATGCAAATAAATGAGTCCGTTGCAGATATTATGAACGGCAGCCTCACTCAAACC
>JAFVHA010000022.1 GCA_017478035.1 Paludibacteraceae bacterium
CCCGTGGTCTGATGACCGACCTCGGCCGCGCAGCCTTACAAAGGGCACAACAATAAAACAAACGATCTTCATGAGAGTTTATAAAGCCATATTCCTCGATTGGGACGATACCATCGGCGATTGGACGACTGCGGAACATAAGGCGCTGCAGGATATCTACGCCCATTATCAGTTGAACCGGTTGTACCCCACGTTTGAAGACTATCTGAACGCGTATAAGCCCTATAATCTCGAGTTATGGGGCATGTACGGACGCGGCGAGGTGACGAAAGAACGGTTGCACTTGCAGCGGTTTTTGAGACCGATTCTGAAAGAGTACAGACCGGCTGCGCCTGACAGAGTACAGAGTACAGACCTATTGGGTGACAAAGAAGAACTGGCTCATGAGATGGGGACGGAGTTCTTGCGGCTGACGAACAAGTATTTCTGCCTGCTGCCGGATGCAGAAAAGGTGGTGAAGTACCTGGCGGGCAAATATCCGCTGACGATCATCAGCAACGGTTTCAAAGAGGTGCAGTATTATAAGTTCGAGCACTCCGGCCTGGCGCCCTATCTCACCCACACGCTCATAAGCGAAGAGGTGGGAATCAACAAACCCCAGCCGGGGATCTTCCAAATAGCTTTGGAGCGCAACGGTATCACCGCCGAAGAGGCTGTCATGATTGGCGACAGTTACTCGTCTGACATCGCCGGAGCGAAAGCCGCCGGTATCGATCAGATCTGGATAACGAATGAAGAAGTGAAGGAGTTAACGAAGGAAGGGCTGACCGCCACCTATATCGTCCCTCAGTTGGCAGACGTGATGAAAATCGTATAATTACTAATCCTTTCCGGCTGCGTCGAACATGGCTTTCATGGTTGGATTGCCGTAGGTGAGGCGTTTGATCGTTACATCCTGCAGTTTCTTGTCTGCCGCATCGAGGTTATCGCTTGACTTGACGAGGTTTTCCCGTACTTTGGTCAGGTGCTGGATAGTCTTGTCGATCTCCTCTATGGCAGTCCGGAAACGGTCATTCGCCAAGCGCACATTGCGTGTGAAGCCGTCTTTGAAGTTCATCAGTTTCTCTTCGAAGTTCGTCACGTCCACCTGTTGCTGTCTTACGAGCATCAGTTCGCGTTTGGCTTCGATGCTTTTCTTGTTGGCCTGGCAGAGGAGTGTGATGAGTGGGATGAAGAACTGCGGCCGGATGACGTACATCTTGTCAAAACGGTGACTCACGTCCACGATACCGCCGTTGTACAGTTCGCTCTCGGGTTCGAGCATCGACACGAGGACGGCATACTCGCAGTTTTTCTTCTTGCGGTCGGCGTCTAACTTAGCGAAGAAATCCTCGTTCTTATGCTTCGTGGCGGTTTCTTCGTTCTCGTTTTTCATCTCGAACATGATGGAGATATACTCTACGCCGTCGTCGCTCTTGTCGCGGAAGACGAAGTCGCCTTTTGTGCCCTCGACCACGTCGTTGTCTTTCTCGAAATAGGCGTTTGGCATCATCAGGCGCAAGTTCTGCTCAAAGAGGGTGGCGCAGTGTTGCTCAAGCGTCTCTCCGACCATTTTCGTGGACAGGCGCACTTTCATATCCTTGTAGTACTCCACCTGCTCTTTGGCCATCTTCAGACGTGTCTCATAGTCGTCCTTCATACTCTGGGCCTTCAGCAGCGCCTGTGATTCGGCTAATTTCCGGTCGCTCTCCAGCTGCTGGATCTTCTGATCTTTAAGCATGACGGCTTCCTGCACAGCGGCTTTCTTCGCCACCTCGAAGTTCTGAATCTGCTGCTTGAGCAAGGCTATCTCTGACTCTTTGTCCTTAAGCTGGGTCTGTTGACGCATAGCCTCAGCCTGCCTACGGGCTTCCTCTGCTTGTTTCTCAGCCTGCTGGCGTGCCTGTTGGTTCTGCTCCAGTTCATGGATGCGACGCGTTACCTCCGCGTTAAACTCGGCGTTCTTGACCTGGCTAATCAGCGCAGCATAATCATTCTCATCAACGGCAAAAACATTCCCACAGTGCGGGCATTTCAGTTCTTTCATAAGCTATTTGAAATAATTTGCTTGCAAAAGTACAACTTTTTTATGACATATACAAATTTTTTTAAAAAATTGGTATAAATATTTGCACAATTCGTAAAAAAGCACTACCTTTGCGCCGTATTTTGCGTAAGTATGGCTAAAAACGAATATATCATTGAGGTAAAGGGTGTCTCGAAGCAGTTCGAGGACGGCAAATACGCGTTGGATAACGTGAGTCTGCAGGTGAAGAAAGGCGAGTTCGTGACGATCCTTGGTCCATCGGGTTGCGGCAAGACGACATTGCTTCGTTGCATTGCCGGATTTCAGGTAGCAAGCAGCGGTGAGATCCTGCTCAAAGGTGAGGACGTGACGAAGACCCCTCCCTACAAGCGGCCTGTAAACACCGTGTTCCAGAAATATGCGTTATTCCCGCATCTGAACGTGTTTAACAATGTGGCTTTCGGCTTGAAGTTAAAGAAAGAAGATCCTGCGACGATCAAGAAGAAAGTGCGTCAAGCGCTGAAGATGGCGAACCTGACGGGCTACGAGGAACGCAAGGTGGATACCCTCTCCGGCGGTCAACAACAGCGTGTGGCTATTGCACGTGCGATAGTGAACAAGCCGGAGGTGCTGTTGTTAGACGAGCCGCTGAGTGCCTTGGATCTGAAGATGCGCCACGACATGCAGATCGAGCTCAAAGAGTTGCACGAGAAATTAGGCATCACCTTTATCTACGTGACGCACGACCAGGAAGAGGCCCTGACGCTGAGCGACCGCGTAGTGGTGATGAACGAAGGAAAGATACAACAGATCGGTACTCCGACAGATATTTATAACGAGCCGCAGAACTGCTTCGTCGCGGACTTTATCGGCGAGAGCAATATTCTCAGCGGCACGATGATCAAAGACAAGAAAGTAGAGTTCTGCGGCCAGGTGTTCGATTGTATCGACACCGGTTTCGGCGAGAACAACCCCGTGGATGTTGTCATTCGTCCCGAAGACATTTATGTATGGCGCAAGGAAGACGAGAAACGCGGCCAGGTCGTAGCCAACGAAGATGACGATGCCGAAGATCGGGTGCCGAAAGGGCGGTTCACGAAATGGTACGGCGAGGTACAGAGTTGTATCTTCAAAGGCGTACATTACGAGATGCGTGTACTGACTCCGGACGGGTATGAATTCCTGATTCAGGACTACCACGAGTACCTTCCGGGTACAGAAGTAGGCATGCTGGTACGTCCGGAGGATATCCAGATCATGAAGAAAGAGCGGTATATCTACAACTATTTCGAAGGCGAGGTGCTGAAAAACGGCAAAGTGTCGTTTCTGGATGCCGAATGGGAGGTGGACGCGAAGCAGTTAGAGCCGTTCGCAGTAGGCGACAAGGTACAGGTACGTGTTAAATTCCGCGATATCGACCTGCAGGACTATGAGGAAGAAGGTACGCTCTCGGGCGAAGTGCATTTCATCCTGTACAAAGGCAATCACTACCAGTTGACTATCCGCACGGACGAGGGGCACGACCTATATGTGAATACGAATGATGTATGGGACGACGGAGACCGAGTGGGAGTGGTTATCAAGCCGAAGGACATCAAGATTGATAAAGTTGAGAGTTGAGAGTTTAGAGTTTAGAGAAGTTGGAAAGTTTTAAGTTTAAAGTAGAAAGTTTCAATGAATAAACTCATGCAGATATTTTCTTCGCGTAGGACGTGGGCATGGCCGTATGTGGTGTTTATGGGTATGTTCGTGGTGCTGCCGCTGATATTGGTGGGCGTATATGCGTTCACGGATATCGAGGGGCACTTCACCCTGCATAACTTCGCGAAATTCTTTAGTCACAGCGAGGCCATTCAGACCTTCCTTTATTCGGTGATGATAGCTGTTTTCAACACCGTTATCTGTCTGCTGATCGGTTATCCGGCGGCGTATATCATGGCGCAGGAGGATTTCAAGACCCCGAAAGTGATGGCGATGCTGTTCATCCTGCCGATGTGGATCAATTTCCTGCTGCGTACAGTAGCCACGGTGGAGCTTTTTAACATGTGCGGCCTGCCGTTGGGCGAAGGAGCGTTGCTGTTCGGTTTATGCTATGACTATCTGCCATTCATGATTTACCCGATATACAACACCTTGCAGAAGATGGACAACTCGCTTGTAGAGGCGGCGCAGGACTTAGGCGCCAACCGCTGGACTTGCTTCTGGAAGATCATTGTTCCGCTGAGTATGCCGGGTGTGTATAGCGGTATCGTGATGGTTTTCATGCCGACGGTATCGACCTTCGCGATTGCCGAGCTACTGACGCATAACAATATCAAGTTGTTCGGTAGTCTGATACAAGATTATATCACCACGACGGACCTGCTGAACTACGGTGCGGTACTGAGTCTGGTACTGCTCATCGTCATCGGTCTGACCTCGTTCTTCGGAGAGAATGACAGCGAGGAGAAAGGAGGGGGGCTGGTATGAGAAGAGGGGTTACAGGTTACGGGTTACGGATTATGGGATTCGTTATCGCGTTGCTGTTCAGCCTCAGCGCTTTCGGTCAATCTAACCTGACGTACGAACTGAAGGTGGGTACGACGGGAGAGAACGCGCTGCTCGCAACATTCCCGGAGAGTTACGCGGGGGAGAAAGTGAATATCAAATTGAGAGTTGAGAGTTTAGAGTTTAGAGATCTCGATTATATCTTTGCAGACAAGCCTCAACCGATTGTTGATCGCTTCGATTCGATATACAGTTACACGGATGAAGCGAAGGTCACATGGACCGTATGGAGGAACCACAAGGAGATCAAAAACCGTAGTCAACGTGTGCTCGTGGGCAATGCGTACAAGGTATTTGAGGAATATATTCTTCAGGAGACAGCAGCTGCCCGTCGCAGCAGAGGTTGGATATGGTGGCTCTTCGCCGGTCTAATCCTGGCTGGTACGGCTCTCTACGGCGGTTACGTGTTCTATGAGCGACGGAAGGAGAAGAGCCTTTCGGCCGTAGAGCAAGAGACTCTTCGCCGCAAGCGGATGGGTATGCGCAGACATTACGGTTCACAGTTGTATTTATGGCTGCTGTTGATTGTACTCTACGCTCCGATAGCCCTCATCGCCGTTTTCTCGTTCACGAAAAGCAAGGTATTAGGCAACTGGACGGGTTTCTCGATGGAGCTTTACGCGAACCTGTTCAGCGGTCGCGCTGACGCGGGCTTGAACAGCGCCATATGGTACACGGTAGTCATCGCACTGATAGCGGCTGTATGCTCAACGATCTTAGGCACTCTCGCGGCGATAGGTATCTACAACATGCGTGCACGGCAACGCAAGGTGGTACGGCTGCTGAACTCGGTGCCGATGATTAACCCGGATATCATCACCGGTATATCCTTGTTCCTGCTCTTCGTAGCCCTCGGTTTCAGTCAGGGTTTGACGACCGTATGCATCGCGCACGTGGTGTTCTGCACGCCGTACGTAGTGTTGAGTGTGCTGCCTCGTCTGAGCCGTATGAACCCGAACACGTACGAGGCGGCGCTGGATCTGGGTGCTACACCCGCTCAAGCGCTACGCATGGTGATGCTGCCGGAGTTATGGCCGGGTATGCTGAGCGGTTTCATCCTTGCTCTGACGCTGTCGGTGGATGATTTCGGCGTGACATTCTTCACAAAAGGTTCGGGAGGCTTGGAGACGCTGAGTACGTTCATCTATTCGGACGCACGCAAGGGAGGTCTGACACCGGAGTTGAGACCGCTGTTCACCCTTATCCTGCTTGTGATGTTAGGCATTCTGATTTATATCAATATACGTAATTCCAAACAAGAAGAAAAATGAAAAAGATTTCAATTTTGTTACTGGCTATAGCAGCCATGGTGTTAAGCGCATGTACGGGTACAGACCGTGCGCATCAACTGAAAGTGCTCAACTGGGCAGACTACATCAATGAAGATGTCAAGGCCAATTTCGAACAGTGGTATTTAGAGCAGACCGGCGAGAAAGTGGAGTTGGTGTATGAGACTTTCGACATCAACGAGACAGCCCTGACGAAGATTGAGGTAGGTCACGAGGACTACGACGTGTTCTGTCCGTCGGAGTACATCATCGAGCGCATGCTCAAGAAAGGCCTGGTGCTGCCTATTCAGAAAGAGCTGATAGCAGACAGTATCTTCTATTTCGACAATATCTCTCCGTTTGTAACGGAGAAATTCCAACAGATGGCACCATCGGAGGACGTACTTGTAAAGGACTATACGGTGGGTTATATGTGGGGTACAACCGGCTTCATCTATAATCCGCAGTTTGTCAACCGCGAGGACCTTCAGAGCTGGGGAGCCATTCTGGATTCGAAATTCGAGAACCGTATTCTGATGAAAGATGCGTTCCGCGATGTGTATTCAGTACTGGTACTGTACGCATATCGTGAGCAGATAGAGCGCGGAGAGGTGGACCGCAACGATTTGGTTCATAACATCACTCCGGAGCGTATCAACGCCGTCAAAGAGATCCTGCTGCAGGCCAAGAAACAGATTTGCGGCTGGGAGGTGGACTTCGGCAAGGAAGAGATGACGAAAGGCAAAGCATGGCTGAACCTGAGTTGGTCCGGCGATGCGCAGTTTGCTATCGAAGAGGCTGCCGAGATGGGCGTGATGCTTGATTACATCGTTCCGCAGGAAGGTTCAAACGTATGGTTTGACGGTTGGGTAATCCCGAAATATGCGAAGAATATCAAAGCCGCTACCTATTTCATCGATTACATGTGTCGCGCAGACAACGCTTTGGCGAACATGGATGAGATCGGTTATGTATCCTGCGCCGGAGGTCCGAATGCAGCCGATGAGATATTGGCCGAACAGAACGACGAAGAGGAATGGCCGGAGACGGTAGATGCATCGTATTTCTTCGGAGACGAAAAGATTGATGTGGACGGTGAGTTATTAGACCCGCACGCTCTGCACCTCAACCCGGTTTACTACGCCGACAAGAGTATCATCGACCGCTGCGCTTTGATGCATGACGCAGGCGACAGCCAGGAGATGCTGCTGGAAATGTGGAATGAAATCAAGTTAGCTCGATAATGGACCGCTTCGCTGAAAGACAAAAGACCGCTGCGCTAAAAGACAAAAGACTTGTTACTATCGGCAGATACATTTTTGTCCTTTGTCTATTGTCCATTGTCCTATATCCTCTGCACGCCCAGACAACGGAGATGGAGAAGCAGTTCAATGCGCTATCCGCCCGTTTCGACGGACGTGACAAGCTGCTTCAAAAAGACCTGAAAGCGTACCTACAGGCCTTCCCCTACACCACTTTCACGGACGAAGTGAAGTTCATGCAGGGTGTACTGATGGTGGAGAAAGGGCACTACAAACAGAGTTTGAAAGTGTTGGAGCAAGTAGAGGCGAAGGCACTGAGCCGTGCGCACCAGACCGATTATTCGTTCTACCGCGGATATGCCTATTTGATGCAGCAGGACTACCAGCGTGCCTCCATCTATTTCGCCCAGTTAGGCAAGTCGGACAACCGTTATGCCGTCCGCGGCAATTATTACTATGCCTACTGCATGTACAAGATGGAGAAGTACGACAAAGCTCTTCCGGCCTTGTTGGAATTAGAGAACGAGCCGGCATACGCACAAACCGTTCCATACTACATTGTACAGATTTACTACGCAGAGGAAAATTACGAAGAGGTGATGTCTCGCGCCGAGACCCTTCTTCGCGACCATCCCGACAGCCCGAATAACAAAGAATTGCACCGTATCTTAGGTGAGATATATTACCATCAGAAAGGGTATGAGACAGCGGCGGAACACCTGCGTATCTATCAGCAGGAGACTATAGCCGCCCAAGAGACTCCGCTGCGCACCGATATGTACATGCTCGGCGCCGCAGAGTACGCGTTAGGCAACTATGACGCAGCCGTCAAGTCCCTCAAGCAAGTGAAGCAGGAAAACGACGTACTGTCGGAATCGGCATGCCTGACGTTGGGTAACGCCTATGTGAAGTTGAACCAACCGGAACAGGCCAAACTGTCTTACCAGGCTGCCGCGAACTACAAGCTGACCCCGGAAGTGACGGAAGAGGCGGCGTATAACTACACTCTCTGCGCCTATCAATCGTCCAGTGCGTTAGGCGAGTCCGTGCGGGCCTTCAATGATTTCCTGCATCAGTTCCCTGACTCCAAATACGAAGGCCGCGTATATCAGTTGCTGAGCGATGCGTTGATGCAAAGCAAGAACTACGAAGCGGCTATCGCTACCTTGGATTCGATAAACAACCCGACGCCGAAGATGCTGCAGACCAAGCAGTATCTTCGTTACCAGTTGGGTGCGGATAATTTCCTGCAAGGCAAGATGCAGCAGTCCGTAGCATGGCTGACAGAGGTGATTGCGCACAAGGCAGAGTCGGATCAATACACGACAGAGGCCTATTATGTACGCGCGGAAGCAAACTACCGTCTGCGCAACTACGAGGCAAGCCAACAGGACCTGAAAGCCTTCTTCAGCCGTCCGGATGCAAGGCAGTCGGAGAACTACGTGATAGCCCGATATCTGCAAGGGTACTGCGCTTTCTCGCAGGGTAAGTATGACGAAGCTCGTGATGCTTTCTCTGCATACATAGACGGCGCAATGGCAACGGAGCCTACGTACGCGGACGCGCTGAACCGCATAGGCGACTGTTATTTCAATGCCCGTCAGTTTACGCAGGCTGTCACTTATTACAGCCAGGTCAGCAAGTTACAGTCATCGGGTGCCGACTACGCTCTCTTCCAACGCGGCTATGCACTTGGATTGCAGCATAAATACAACGACAAGATCAGTGTGCTCAAAGAGCTGGTGAAACGCTATCCGAAATCGGATTATGCGGATGACGGTATCTATGAGATTGCCCGCGCACAGCTACAATTGGAAGACGAACGGGGCGCTATTACCACTTACGAGCAGTTACTCGCCACCTATCCTCACTCCACTCTGGCACGTAAAGCGTCTCTGGAGCGAGCTATGCTTTTCCGCAACCTGCGTGAGAACGAGCTGGCTATCAAGGCCTACCGCGCCACTATCGAGAAATACCCTGCTACCGAAGAAGCGTACACAGCGCTCGATGCCCTGCAGGCACTGTATGTAGAGACCGGCCAAGTGGACGAATATGTGGCATACACCAAGAACCTGGCGAAGATGAACATGACCGTCACTACCAAGGAGGACAGCCTGCTTTATGCTTCGGCAGAGATGCAATATATGCAGGCGGAGTACCAGAAAGCGACCGTTTCTCTCACGAACTATATCACCCAATACTGCGCCGGAGGCCGTTATTGCACCACCGCCCGGTATTACTTAGCCGATTCGTATTACCGCTTGGGTAAAACCACTGAAGCGCTGTCGCAATACATGGCTCTGGCAGAGTTATCCGCCAACCCCTATCAGGAGGAAGCGGCCACACGCGTAGCGGAGATATGCTTCGACAAAGCGGATTATAACTGCGCGCTCGAGGCTTTCTATCGTATGCATGCTCTGGCTTCCAGCCGCGAGAACATCAGTATCGCCCGCCTTGGTATCTTGCGCTGCAGCCAGCGTTTAGGACGTCATCAGGCAACGATTGATATTGCGGAACAGATACTGAGCGAAACGCCGGTAAGCGAAGATAGCAAAGCGGAAGCGCTGTACTGCCGTGCGAAGGCGAATATCGCCATGAATAAGTGGAGCAAAGCCCAGCCGGATCTCAAGACACTGTCCGCAGAAGTGCGTACGGCGCAAGGAGCAGAGGCCAAGTACCTGTTGGCGCAGAGTTATTTCGAAGCAAAAGATCTGGACAAAGCCGAAGCCCAAGTGATGGAGTTCACCCAGATGAACACCCAGCAACAGTACTGGTTGGCGCGCGCGTTGATTCTTTTGAGCGATATCAACCGTGAACGGGGAGAGTTGTTCCAGGCACGTCAGTACTTGCTGGTACTGCAGCAGAACTACGTTTCCAAATCGGATGACATACCTGCACTCATCAGCGCACGCATTGCCGAACTGGACAAATTAGAAACACCTGTTGTAAAGGAGGAGGAGAATGATGATGAAAACGATTAGCGATTATCGATTAGCAATTAGCGGATTAGCGCTACTATTCAGCGCTATGGTTTTTGCGCAACAGGACTCTGCGCTCAATCGTTCCGTTACAGTGGAACGTGATTTCCAACCTGTCATTCAGGCGGCAGGCAAGGTATCAACCAAGCCGAGTGTGGTGACCACCACCATCGAGCCCGCACAAGTGGAATACTCCGATTATACGGCAGAAGTGGCTCCGGAGGCAAGTATCAGTCCGATGCTGTCCCAACCGACACGCTTCGAAGCGGCGCGTCCGTTCAACGGATATGTACGCGGCGCTATCGGGCATCCGAACACGCTGTTTGACTTCGGTTACCACAAAGATGACAAGAAAAATTCCATTCTGGATGTGTACGCGCATCATAGAGCCGAATGGGGTTTAGCCGCATTGAGCAAGACCAAAGTGGGCATGAATTTCACGCATACGTTCCCCACGTGTGACCTGTATTTCGGTGTGAATGGAGGAAATATATACTACCATAAGTACGGTCATTTCTACGACTACAGCCAGACCTTCGGCATGTGGGAGAAGAATAAAACGGCGTATTCGAATCGTCAGCCGTTTACCGGCACGCATACCACGTCTCTTTGGACCGCAGAGGTCTTTATCGGCGTGAAGGCGAACGCCAAGCAAGACATGCAATACCGTGTACAGACGGGCTACATGCTGTTCTCCAAACCTGGCGCCGTCAACGAACATCAGTTGCGCACGTCTGCTGAATTTGACTGGCATTCGGATGCACATCATGTAGGCGCCAAGGTATATATGCAGAATAACTTCCTGCAACTCGGCTCGTTGGGAGAGGTAATCCCGGACTCGCTATACAGCAGCAATCGTCATAATTTCCGCATTGAACCGTACTATGCCTATGAAGGACGACGCGTACGCGTACATGTGGGTGTGAACCTGGATCTGAATATCGGCAAAGGGCACCACCATCTGACCAACAACGAGAACCTCAGTTTTGCTACGTCGCCTCATATCAACCTGGAGGCGCAGATAGCCAAGCAATGGCTCACGATATACGCGGATGTGACGGGTTATCAGGGTTTAGGTACACTGCAGAGTTATATGGAGGAGAACCGGTACAGTCTCATTCACGCCGGTATCATTCACCCTTGCGCGGCATACGTGCCGGTAGATGCCGAACTTGGTTTTCATATCCGCCCGCACCGCGATGTGCTGATTGAACTTCACGGAGGGTATGCATATATGATGGACGAGGATTATCTGATTGCTACGGCAGACACCATCACTCCGTTAGCCCCGTTAGGCATCAAACGACCGATAGGAGATTTCATCCATAGGCATACGAATTACCAACGCGGTAAGATAGGCGGTCAACTCAATTACCACTACCGCGATATCGTACGTATCAATCTGAACGGCGATTACTTCTTCTGGTCCGGCGACACCACCGTATACGACCGTCCTAACTGGAAACTGGGTCTTCGTATTGACGGACGCATCGACAAACACTGGTCGGTTTATTCGGATAATCATTTTGCCGGCAGCCGGATTGCCTTGGCTACCGATGGCGAACATGTCCTGAGACCTATCGTGGATCTGGATTTAGGTGTACAATACCAAATGTGGGTAGGCAGCAAAGGCGAATCATCCAAACACACACTTCGTCCCGAACCGCAACCGAACTTGATTTTATTCGCACAAATCAATAACTGGTTGCACCGCAAGAATGAGATTTATTACGGCTATCGCAGCCAAGGTATCAATTTCCTGATAGGCGCAACGTTCCGCTTCTAATCAGAAAGACTCGCCCTTACGCGAGTCTTTCTTTTTTTATACGCCTGTATGCGACGTATCCTATTGCCATCAGCAGTAGAGGCCATACGGCATCTCCTATCGGGTGCTCCACCAATTGATGATCCTCGGGAAGCGGGCCGTCAATATTCGGAGGCCCCGGTGCTTTGCGCGGAGAGGAAGCCAACCTCGCCATCTGCGGTGCCTCTTGTGCTTCGGGTTGAGCCACCTGGCGCTGCGAAGCCATCGCCACAAAATTCGTAGTCGGCATCGCCACACTCACTGTACTGTACACCACATTTTGCGAGGACTTCGAGTGATGCGAAGTGGTTGTCATCTCATATCCCCCCATTCCTCCGCCGACGTTATGCACATCGGCGCTACTAGTCGTATAGAGCCCGCGAAACGAAGGAACCGGCATAGCGGACTTGGCGGGATGGTACATATGCATATTACCGGGCTGCGCATATACAGAACGATGCTTTGGCGGGTAATCTATGTTAACTGGCTGTATCGGCGCTGCTACCGGAGAGGGAGCAGACACGATACCTGGATTGATATATACGTCCGGCTTGTTGAAGACGATATATACCAGGCCCATCAGCGACACACCGCATACCAATACGATGAACGCCATCAATAATTGCATGCGGAACCGTTTCATTGCGCCCCCTCCTTTCCTGATTTGACAGGCATACCCAAGGCATCATAAATCACACCACGATAGAAGATAAGCAACTTATCCTCATAGATAAATTTCTTCGGCTCTGTATTCTGTATTCTGTATTCTGTATTCTCCAAGTCTGTCGGCGTACGCGGAGGATTAGCGGTAATGAGGAAACGGTTCTCCGGCGTCTTGTTCACAGCAGAGAACGAATACGTGTTTCCGGTCCGGATAAGCGTCGCTTGTTCTGTTTCACGGTCGTAAAGATAGATTTCGTCTCCTTCGTAATTGAAAGTGAATGTATATTCGAGATCTTCACCTGCACGGAAAGACAGGTTACGTCCTTCATACTCCGCAATCGAAGCCACCGCCATCTCTCCTGCTTGTTTGACAACAGCCAGGTACGGTGCTGCTGCATCGCCTTCAATCTTACGTCCGTCCCATCCATCTTCGTATTCATCGGAGAAATCGCTACGCGAGAGGAGATGTACACGGTCGCCGTACGAATTACCTATCACATTAAGTACCATCACTTCCGGCGTGCTTTGTGTCCTTCTCGGTGCACGCATAGGTTGGGTGGATGTCTTGAAATAAGTAGCATCATAGACAACGCGGTTGTAAACCAAACTCAACGAAGCGTCCTCGCCAGGGGTGGTCTTTACGAAGAAGCCCTGCATAGCCGGAATGACGGAGTCGGCACCCAGATACGGCGAGGAATGAATAGGTATTACCACATATTGCCCGGGAGAAGGAGTCGCGGCACTTTCGTCGGTATTAATAATATTGTCCTTGTTGGTTCCCCATGAAGCATAGGTACCGGAATGGAAGATATAGATAGATCTCTCCGCATTGACGAAGTCCTCATCCTGCATCTCTTGAATCTTAATCGGCGCTGTCCAACTATTCGCAGCAAAGGCAAAACCATCAGCATCGCGGTTATCCAAAGGAATCACCGTCGTTACCGGAGCATTCAGTTTGCCGGCATTGGTATAGGTCTTCTTGGCATCCTGCGTGATGCAGTATCCTTCGAACGGCACAAGCACATCATTATTATCCACCCATTGCCAGAGGCCACCGAGACCATCTGTTGTACTTTCTGTCCAACGGCACATCCATGCCTTGTAGTACATATTGATAGCCGTCTTACCTGCCTGGAACGGAATACCCATGTACTGCCATACAGGATTCGTGGTATTAGCGTCAGCTCCACGACTATAGTACTGTACCGTCGCCCGCACGTCGGATTCCTTATTTCCATAAACGAAAGCACCATTATGGGTGGCGTCCGCCTCGATGAGCAGGTCTTCGGCTTTAATCGTTATCGGCGATGCATAACGGGTATCATTTACTTTCGCAACGATACCGGCAACC
>JAFVHA010000072.1 GCA_017478035.1 Paludibacteraceae bacterium
CGAATGGAATGCCTCCAATCAGGACCTGTTCCACATGATCCGAAAAGCGGAAATGTGGTTGCATGACAACACCTGGACCACGCCCATCTATAAATGGGACACGAAGGCGTGGGGAGAGATACCGGCCGATTTTGGACGCAAATGATAAAGACACATTACAAAATTAAGATTTTTTGACGATTTATTTTTGTATATCAAAAAAATATATTACCTTTGCAGCCGCAAAGGTTGGAAACAAAATAAACAATCAAAACATAAATAATTTAAATTTTTAATCACAATTATGACAAAAGTAGCAATTAACGGCTTTGGCCGTATTGGTCGTCTGGCTTTCCGTCAGATGTTTGAAGCTGAGGGTTATGAGGTAGTTGCAATCAACGACTTGACCAGCCCGAAGATGTTGGCTCACCTTCTGAAATACGACACCGCTCAGGGTGGTTTCGCAGGCAAGTTCGGTGAGGGCAAGCACACTGTTGCTTACAAAGACGCTCAACTCGCTGAGGATGGTAAGACCGTTCTCGTTCCGGGTTCGATCATCGTTGACGGCAAGGAGATCACTATCTACGCTGTTCCTAACGCTGCTGAGCTGCCTTGGGGCAAACTCGGTATCGATGTAGTTCTCGAGTGCACCGGTTTCTATACCAGCAAAGCAAAAGCTGAAGCTCACATCCAGGCAGGTGCCAAGAAAGTGGTTATCTCTGCTCCGGCAGGTAACGACCTTCCGACCATCGTTTACAACGTAAACCACAAGACTCTGACTCCGGCAGATAAGGTTATCTCTGCTGCTTCTTGTACCACCAACTGTCTCGCTCCGATGGCAGCCGCTCTGCACAAATACGCTCCGATTCAGAGCGGTATCATGAGCACCATCCACGCTTACACGGGTGACCAGATGATTCTCGACGGTCCGCAACGTAAGGGTGACCTCCGTCGTAGCCGTGCAGGTGCGCAGAACATCGTTCCGAACAGCACAGGTGCTGCTAAGGCTATCGGTCTCGTTATTCCGGAGCTGAACGGCAAGCTCATCGGTAGCGCACAACGCGTTCCGACTCCGACCGGTTCGACCACTATCCTCGTAGCCGTTGTTAAGGGTAAAGACATCACTAAAGAGGGTATCAACGCTGCTATGAAGGCTGCTCAGACCGAGTCCTTCGGTTACACCGAGGATGAGATCGTTTCCAGCGATGTAATCGGTATGAAGTTCGGTTCGCTCTTCGATGCTACCCAGACCATGGTGGCTAAGATTGACGACGATACCTATCAGGTACAGGTTGTTAGCTGGTACGACAACGAGAACAGCTACACCAGCCAGATGGTTCGTACCATCAAGTACCTCGCTGAACTTAAGTAATACTAGAGTTCTAGAATTCTAGAAATCTAGATATCTAGCAAAAAAGACGCCCTCATGGACGTCTTTTTTTTGCTTATTGCGGAATCGAAGCACCCGTATCGGCATCGGTTACCGGTTGATGCGGGGATTCTTCGTCTCGGGGGATGAGCAATGTAACCACTTTCGCAGGCTTGCCGATTTTCTCAAACGCCTTGAGAAGGGTCTCAGGATCCGTTTTGTTGGCATCGAATACAACCGTGACCTCTTTGTTTTTCAGGTCACATTGAATGTCCTTAACGCCTTTCTCGAAAGCGATATTCTTCATAATCTTATCGCAGCAACCCTGACAATGCAGGTCGCATGAAAGGACAACGGTTTGCTTGTTCGCCTTGGCGGACACTGGTTGAACAAAGAACATAGAGCAAAAAACAAGGACCAAGATGGTCATTAAGATATTTTTCATAATAAACTACCTATTTGATAAACAATAAAGGAAATAAACCAAGCTAAGAACAGGCTATGGAATACCGTGAACCATGCCCACTGTTTGCCGGCCTCGCGCCGCAAGGTAGCGATAGTCGCCACGCAAGGGAAATAGAGCAGCACGAAGAGCATGAAGCTGAAGGCGGTGAGCGGTGTAAAGCCGGCGGAACTTAGGTCTCCGCCATAAAGGATGGCGAGCGTCGAGACAATCGCTTCTTTCGCCGGCAGACCGGTGATAAGGCATACGGACATCTTCCAGTCGAAGCCTAATGGCTCCAGGAGCGGCGAGACGAACTGACCGATAGAAGCCAGATAGGAGTGCTCCAGATCATTAAGGTCCTGGGTCGGGAAATACTCGAGTGCCCAGATGATGATGGAAGCCCATAGGATGACGGTACAGATTTTCTGCAGATAATCCGCCACGCGTTCCCATATATGGGCGGCTGTGTTACGGGCTTTCGGCAGACGGAACTCCGGCAACTCGTTAACCGTATCATCGTTATCCTGCCGGAACCATTTGGTACGCTTCATGATAACCGCGAAGAGCACCGACAGACAGATACCGATCGCATATAGCGATATCATCACCAGCGCCTTGTAGCGCTCAAAGAACGTATCCACAAACAGCATATAGACCGGTAGTCGCGCCGAGCAGGACATGAACGGCACCATCAGCATGGTGAGTACGCGGTCTTTCGGATTCTGTATGTCTCGCGCCGCCATAATAGCCGGCACATTACAACCGAAACCCATCAGCATCGGAATGAAACTACGGCCGTGCAGCCCCACGCGGTGCATGATCGTATCCATGATAAACGCCTCACGCGCCATGTATCCGGAGTCCTCCATGAGGGAGATGAAGAAGAAAAGGATGATGATATTCGGCAGGAATGCGAGTACCGCACCTACTCCTTGCAGCACGCCGTCAATAAGCAATGACGACCACCAACTCGGTTCCACTAATCCACTAAGCCACTCACCCGCTAATCCGATTCCCTCTTCAATCCACTCCTGCGGATAAGCGCCCAAGGTAAACGTACACCAGAAAACGAAATAGAGGATCGCCATCATGATGGGGAAACCCAACCAGGGGTTCGTCAGCACCTTATCGATGCGCTCCAAGCGGGTCTGATGCTTGTCATCTTTCGCATGCGTCAACGTCTGTGTCAAGATACCGTGCACGTACGCACGATAGGCATCCTCGTCCGCCTGGTCACGAAGGTGATAGATCGGGTGCGCGGTAGAAACGGGTTTGTGGATCGTGCGCTCGATGATCTCCAGGCACTCCTCCAAACCGTAGTTCTTGCGAACCGACACGCGGCAAGTAGGTACGCCGATGAGTTGCTCCAACTTGGGGATATCGAGCGAGTGGTCAGTTTGCAGCAACAGGTCGTAGCGACCGATAGCCAATACCATCTTCTCGTGCTCGTCGATGATATGAGGCGTGAGCAGGAGGGATTCTTCCAGACGGGTCGAGTCCACCACCTGCAGCACCACGTCATACGTATGGCCGTGCAGATCATCGGGGTTGTGCACCTCGACAAACTCAATGTCATGAATCTCCTGCCCCTTGACTCCCGACTTCCGGTGTTCCACCAAATCCTGCAAAGCATGACTCAGCGAACTCTTACCGCTCCGCGGAAGACCGATGACCGCTATTCTATGTACCATTTGGTCATGCACCATGTACCTTGTTCATAATCGGCTGCAAAAGTACTGCTTTTCTGCGACCTGCGCAATACCTATTTATAGGGATTTTTCGCGCTCTTTATCTTCGTATATGCGTCAAAACTCCGTTTTAACGATAAATACTCAGATATGCTCGCTCTCCCAAAAAATTTAAATTGTTTGGGGACCCCATACTAATGGAGAGACTCTAAAATATGGCAAAGCCATTGGTAGCATCGTTCGGTGGAAGGGATCGACAATCGCTCTTGCGGAGAGTGTACGCCTACCATCTGCGGACCGAACGAAACCATGTCAAGGTACGGATATTTCTCGAGGAACAGACCGCATTCCAGTCCGGCATGGATAGCCAGCACTTTAGGTTCGGCTTTGAAGAGATCCACATACGCTTTCTTCACCACGTCGAGTAGCGGTGAGTTAGGATTCGGCGCCCAACCGGGATAACCGTCGCCGTGTGTCACTTCGTCGCAGGCCAAAGACAAGGCTTGCTCCACCGCCCATTTCAGATGGTGCTTGCTCGCCTCGATAGACGAACGCTGCGAGGTATTGACCTCTATATATCCATCGCGCATCTTGATGGACGCGAGGTTAGTGGATGTCTCTACGAGTCCGGGCATGTCTTTGGACATAGCGATCATGCCATGCGGGCACTCGCACAGCGCCATGATGAGGCGGTATGCTTTATCTGCAGGGACGAATAGCTCCGGCATGTCGCAAGTCTCCAGTTCGAGACGCATATCCTTCTCCACTTCTCTGAACACGCCTTCCATCTGCGCCACAAAATGGTTCCATTCGATACGGATCTGCTCTTTGTAACCCATCGGAATGGTGATGACGGCCTCTGCTTCGCGGGCGATCGCGTTTCGCAGGTTACCGCCGTTGATGGAGGCTAACTGCACTTCCGTCTGCGGCCATATACGCGCCAGGAACCATACGATGAACTGGTTCGCGTTCGCGCGACCTTTGTTGATATCATCGCCCGAGTGTCCGCCGAGCAATCCCGTCACGGAGAGACGGATTGCTATTTGTGATTTGTGATTTGTGATTTGTGATTTGTCATAGTGCATCTTCGCCAACGTATCGATTCCTCCGGCGCAGCCGATGAAGATCTGACCGTCGTCTTCGGAGTCGAGGTTGATGAGTCGTTTGGATTTCAGTACGCCGTCCTTCAGTTTCATGGCGCCCGTCAGACCTGTCTCTTCGTCCACCGTGAAGAGGCACTCGATAGCCGGGTGCGCCAATTCCTTGTCGGTGATAGCCGCTAAGGCCATCGCTATTCCGATACCGTCGTCGGCACCGAGCGTCGTACCCTTGGCTTTGAGCCATTCGCCATCCACCCGGGTCTCTATCGGATCGCGCAGGAAATCATGCTCCACATTGCCGTCTTTCTCGGCCACCATATCCATATGCGCCTGAAGAATCACGCCTTCATGGTCTTCGTAGCCGGGAGTGGCTGGTACACGCATGATGACGTTCATCGCTTCATCCGCGATACACTCGATGTGATGGGTTGCCGCGAAATCCTGCAACCATTTACTGATCTGTTCCTCGTGCTTCGAGGGACGGGGCACCTTGCATATCTCTGCAAAGATGTCAAAAACTCTGTTGTTCATATTTCAATCGTTTTAATTGTCTGTTAAACCGTATATGGAAAAGCACGGCCGGAATAGCGAGTGCTATCACGAAAGCGATCCACATGCCCTTGGCACCGAGACCTAACGGGAACGTGAGGTACAGGCCGAGCGGCAAGGCGATGCCGATATACGCGAAAAGGGCGATACGCATCGGTACGCGTACATCTTGTATGCCGCGCAACATCGCCGCTCCGATACACTGCAACCCGTCCACATATTGCAGTGTGCCGGCGATGATAAGAAGCGTCGAAGCGACAGGTATCACCTGCTCGTCATCCGTGAAGATATACGGTATATAGTTACGTCCGAAAATCATTACCGCCGCACCGATGGTATTCATCAGCAGACACAGATGAACAGAGGCATGACTCGCCATGCGTACGGCTTGCAGGTCACCTTTGCCCAACTGATGTGATACGCGGATAGTGGTCGCCGAACCGATTCCCAACGCCAGCATGAACGTTAGGTCTGCCATCTGATTGGCTATATGATGCGCCGCCAAGGCTTCCTTGCTGATCCATCCGATAATAACGAATGAGGCGGTAAAAAGGAATGCTTCCGCAAAAGACTGCAAACCGATAGGTGTGCCGATAGCAATCAGATGCTCCACTTCGCGACGCGTTACCAGACGCTTGCTGATGGCTGATACATACCGCCGCCAATCCGCCTTGCCAATCATGACGATAATGAAACATACCGGCATCAGCGCACGCGCAATGAAAGACGCCCAGCCTGCCCCTTCGGCACCCATAGGTGCAAAACCGCAATGACCGAAGATTAACACCCAGTTAAGGAATATATTGAGCAGATTGCAGCCCAGCGTGATCATCATGGCCACGAACGTGTTGCCGAGCCCTTCCAGAAACTGTCTGCAAAAACAGAACAGCATAAAAGGCACGATGGAAAGCACTATTAAGATAAAGTACGGACGCGCGCACGCGGATACCTCGGGCTCCTGACCGAAACTGTCCAGAAAAGGAATACACGGTGCTAACAATGCCAAGGAAAGGAGGGTGATGAGCGCGGTATAGACCAATCCGTTCGTCAGGTACGAACTGATCTGCTCATGCTTATGCGCAATCTCTTCACTTTCTTCTCTCAACTCTAAACTCTCCACTTTCAACTTCTCCAGCCTCCCATGCACATGCCCCACTAACGGCGTGATACCCATCAATGCTCCCATTGAGAAGACCATGACCGTGAAGAAGACAGCATTGGAAAACGATACCGCCGCCAGATCCGTCGTCCCGTAATGGCCCACCATGATCGAGTCCGCCAAGCCTACCATCGCCGCACCGAACTGAGTCAGCATAACCGGAACCGCCACCCGGAGGTTGCGCTTGTAATAAGGCCAATATGTACGAAACGAGTACGTCATCCCATGATTCGGGTGCAAATTTACTACAAAAATTGCATATATGCAAATAAAAGTAAAACTTTTTTGGTCGTATTACAAAAAGGTTTATTAGGGTTTGCTCTCGAGATGCTCTTGAGATGCCCTCGAAATGCCCTCGATAACATATTTGTAAAACACTGGAAACAAGGCAGTTGCAAAAAGAACAAAATTACTACGAGAGTGATACGAGTCTGTACTCTTTCGGGGTGACGGAGGTGAGGCGTTTGAAGAAGCGGCAGAAAGAGGGTGAGTCGGCATAGCCGAGATAGTAACCGATCTGTTGGACGGAGAGGTCCGGACGGGTGGAAAGCAGATTCTTCGCCTGCGTAGCAAGGTACTGCTCAATATAATCGCTGGCGGAGATACCCACCACCTCTTTGATAATCACCGAGAAATGGCGTGCCGTAAGGTGCGCTTTTTCGGCATAAAATGCCACCTCGTGCTGCTCCCTGTAGTTCGCTGCGAGCAGGTTGCAGAAAGTATTAAATACAGAACGATTACGGTTGACAGCCCTTTTTTCTTCGTCAATCTCACGTCTGCAAGCATCCAGCATTTCTACCATAATATCGGTTTGCATCATAAGCATATCGTGGCGATGCGGATAACGGGAAACTGGCGTATTACTGATAAGTTCCAGCATATCTACCGCTTTCATGTACTGCGCCATTTCTTCGTCCGTTAGCAGGCATGCAGGTGTTTCATGAAATTTATTGCGGTCATGTGTCATCCTCCTTTGGGTCATTTCTTGTTCAAAAGCCAACGAGTGCATAATAACCGTTATGGTATAATCCGGGCTGCATTCTATCGGATGGATAATATGGTTAGGAAGAATGATTGCCACTTCATTTTCTCGAAAGCGGATCTCCTGCATATCATACAATGCCCTTGATGAACCTGCATGACAGATAAAAATCATCAGATATGGAAAGATGATATCCTGACCATAAACAGGAAAACTATGAATATCCCGCAACACAATCATTTCTGACTTTTCGATAGTGCGTAGCGCCTCTTCAAATCTCTGCTTTGTTTCCATAAATCATCATTTTGGGCACAAAAGTACTGCTTTTTTTTGACATACGCAAGGAGTTTTTAACAAAATTCTTACTTTTAGCCAATAATTCCCCATAAATAGGTAACGCGTATGTGCGCGAAAAGCAGTACCTTTGCAGCGAATTTTAATCTCTTAAAAGGAGGTTGGTATGAAAAACGTAGTTAATCGTGCCCTTGTGGCTAAGAAAAAGATTATTTTTATGGTCCTGCTGGTATGTGCCGGGATGGTGCAGGCAGGAGAGTATGCGTACCTGGTGTTCACCAACACGGAAGGTACGAAAACCGCCTTGTCGGTGGCAGAGCTGACGATGACGGTGAACGGAACGCAACTGGACGTGACGAACGCGGAAGGTACGGTACATTTCACGCTGACGGACTTGGCTGCGATGCAGTTTTCCGTGGATGGAGAAACCCTGCCGGAAGGTATCGACAATGTGCTGAACGCGGATGCAGCGGTGACGGTTTATGCCATCAACGGCATGTCGCTCGGTTCATTCAGCAGCATGTTGCAAGCCGTGCAGCAGTTAGACAGAGGTACGTACGTGATCGTACAGAATGGTAAATCTCAAAAATTGATTGTAAGATGAGACGGTTTATAGGATTAATGATTAGCGGATTAGCGGTTAGCGGTCTGCTGACAGCCCAGACACTGAACGTGCAAGTGGGCAACGTGCGTTACCTGTTCCCTGCGGCACAGACAGGACAGATGCCGTACGACAACGGTTCGTCTTTGACCGTCATGGGCAAGACTTTCGCACTGAGCGAGATAGACAATATGTACGTTGATGAGACGGCAGTAACGGACAATGCGGTGACCGTAGCGTACAGCGATGCGAGTGCGGCTATTACCGTAGCCGGTAACATCGCGCGATTCCTTACTATCGCGCAACAGGGCGCTCATGTGAGCATCATCCAGAGTGCAGATGTGGCGCAGGAGATCACGTATACGCTGTCCGGTTCTTCGAGCGACGGCGGTTTCTACAACGAAGGTGCGTATAAGTCAACCGTCGAACTGAACGGCCTGACGCTGACCAACGTATCGGCGGTTTATTCGGGTGCGGCAGTGCATATCCAGAACAGCAAACGCATCAAAGTGAAACCGCTGAACGGTACAACGAGCACATTGATAGATGCTACCAACGGCAAGCAGAAAGGATGTCTCTATATCAAGGGCCACGCCGAGTTTGCGCAGAAAGGAACGCTCAACGTGACAGGTAACGTGAAGCACGGTATCAAGTGCGGCGAGTATTTCCAAATCAAGAACTCGACCATTAACATCCTTGGAGCAGCCGGCGACGGTATCAACTGCGAGCAGTTCTTCCTGATGGAGAGCGGTACGATCAACATCGCTAACGTAGCCGATGATGGCATCCAGTGCGATATCGAGGATACCGAAGTCGGTTCCACCGGCATCACTACCGACCACGAAGATGAGGATAGCGGAAACATCTATATCTCCGGTGGTAGTATCACAGCCAGCGTGACGGCCGATGCATGCAAGGGTCTCAAATCCGAAGGCGATATGTATATCTCCGGCGGTACGATCACCATCACGACTAGCGGTGGTGGCGTTTGGGATGCGACGAACGTAAAGACGAAAGCCGCTTCGTGCCTCAGTGCCGACGGTATCATGGATATCAGCGGTGGTACGCTGACACTCACCAGCACCGGAGCCGGAGGTAAGGGCCTCAGCGGAGACAGCACACTCACCGTCAGCGGCTCGGCCGTCATCACCGTCGTTACCAGCGGTCAGGCCGTAGTGGCTTCCAGCACCGGTACGCTGTCTATTTGCAGCAACGCCAGCACACTCGATCGCTATGACTCCGATTATAAATGTTCACCGAAGGGCATTAAGATAGACGGCGACATCATCATCAACGGCGGTACGATCACCGTCACTACCAGCGGCGCCGGAGGCGAAGGAATCGAGAGTAAGAAGACCCTTACCGTCAACGATGGCCATATAACGGTCAATGCATTCGACGATGGTATCAACTGTTCGTCCGACATGACCATCAACGGCGGCTATATTTTCGCAAAGGGTTCCAAGAACGATGCGATGGATGCCAACGGTAACATATACATGAGGGGCGGTCTGATCTATGCCATCGGTGCCACCAGCCCCGAGGTAGCGCTCGATGCGAACACCGAGGAAGGCAAGAAACTGTATATCACCGGCGGTACGATCATCGCCGTGGGTAACCTTGAAGGCGGTGCACAAATCAGCGGCGGTACTTGCAAATATACCACCTCGTGGACCGGAAACAGCTGGTACGCCCTGTATAACGGCAGTACGCTCGTAGCTGCATTCCTGACACCGAGCAAGACCTCGTCCGGCGGTGGTGGCGGTCCCGGTGGAGGCGGTCCCGGCGGTGGCAGCAGTCAGAAACTGGTCGTTTACACGTCCTCCGCTCCTGCCCTCAAGTCCGGCGTCAGCGTGAGTGACGGTACGGCATATTTCGGCGGTCTCGCCAACATTGGAGGCACCGTCAGCGGTGGAACCAATGTGACGCTGACCAACTATTCCTCCGGCGGAGGTATGGGTTGGTAAATCCAGCAGTTAGTAAAAAGGGAAAAAGAGTGCTTCGGTGCTCTTTTTTCAGTATAAACGAATATTTTTGCGAAAAATCTTGCGTATGTCAGAAAAAAGCAGTAAATTTGCAGCGCAAATTGACAGATACCATGCGAAAGAGTTTTGTTTTGTTATGTGTACTTGCGACCATCTGCGCGTGTCAGTCCGGTCCGGTGCAAGTGAAAGAAGCCACTACGGAAGCGATTCTTATTGACGCATCGCTGGACGGGATACAGGACGAAGCATACCTGGCACAGTTAGCGCCGGTGAAGGCTGATTTGGAGCGTGAGATGAACGTACAAATCGGTTACGCGCCGGAGGAGTTATGGGTTCGTGCCCCGGAGTGTCCGATGCTCAACTGGGCGACGGATGCGTTATGGGATGCCGCAAAAGGCGTTTATGACGGTCGTGTAGATATCGCGATTGTGAATATGGGCGGCATGCGCTGTTCGTGGCCGGCAGGTCCTGTCACGCGCGGCAATGTATTCGAGTTGATGCCGTTTGACAACCGGTTGGTGGTGCTGACGCTCAAGGGCGAAGACATACTGGCGCTATGTGAGTCTTTTGCGCAATATGGCGGTCAGGGCGTGGCCGGCATGCGGGTAAAGATAGTGGACAGTCGCGTGGCGGATGTGCAGATAGGCGGCAAAGCACTGGATAGCAAAGCCCTTTATACCGTTGCCACCAGCGATTATCTGTCCGGTGGAGCCGACCATATGGATGCCTTGTCGCGGTACACCGACTATTGGAACAGTGACTTGCTGATTCGTGACCTCTATATGGAGCAGGTACAGAAACAAGATACAATCCGCGCCGCAGTGGACGGACGTATGACGATATTATAATCAGCCATCAGATTTATTGAAGAGATATGAATAAGATTCTATTGAAAGTGAATGTAGCTTTAGGTTCATTGAGTATGCTACTCGCCGGTTGTCACACACAGAAGAACGTTGTTCCTGCCGAGCCGGAACAACCGGTTATCGAAGAGCCGAGTCCGGCCGTAGAACCCGCTCCACCTGTAGAACCGCTGGTATGTAAGTATGGCGTTCCGGCAGAGGTTTACGAGCGTCCGGTACGCAAGTATGGAATACCTGACGTACGCGAGTAATGAAGGCACGGCTTAAGTTGGCCTTATGGCTGGAGTCTCTTCGCAGGCGTAATCTCAAGAAGATTCATCCTTTAGAGCAGTTATTCTGGGAAAGCACGTTGCGATGCAATGTGCATTGTCTGCATTGTGGCAGTGACTGCGTGTCCTCCGTAGAGACGCCCGACATGCCGAAGGAGGATTTCCTGCATGTGATAGACACGGAAGTGACGCCGCATGTGAACCCTCGCCGCGTGATGATCGTTATCTCCGGCGGTGAACCGCTCATGCGTAAGGATCTGGCAGAAGTGGGACAAGCCCTGAAAGACCGCGGTTACCCATGGGGCATGGTGACGAACGGTCTGGCGTTGACAGAGACCCGTTTCCGCGAGTTACGCAAAGCTGGCTTACGCTCCATGACGGTTTCCCTCGACGGTCTCGAAAAAGACCATGTATGGATGCGTCAGCATCCCTTGGCTTTTGAAGGCGCATGTCGCGCGATCCGTCTATGCGTGGCGGAGAAAGGGTTGGCATGGGATGTGGTAACCTGTGTGAACCAGCGTACCATCGACCATCTGCCGGAGATACGCGACCTGTTATGGGGGATGGGAGTTCGTCATTGGCGCATCTTCGGTATTGACCCGATGGGTCGCGCTGCCGATAATCCCGAGTTGTTGCTCACCGACGAACAGTTCCGCCAATTGATGGATTTCATCGTGGCCGAACGCGCGGCAGGACGGCATGTGTCCTATTCGTGCGAAGGCTACTTGGGCGACTACGAAGGCAAGGTGCGCGATTATCTGTACCAGTGCGGCGCAGGCGTTACGGTTGCCTCCATTCTGATTGACGGCAGCATCTCCGCCTGCACGTCCATCCGCGGAAAGTATTACCAAGGCAATATATACAAGGACTCATTCTGGGATGTCTGGGAAAACGGTTTCCAACCCTACCGTGACCGTCGATGGATGAAAAAAACAGCGCCTTGCAAAGACTGCAAAGCGTTCCAATTCTGCGAAGGTAACGGCATGCACCTCAGGCGCGAAGACGGTAGTCTTATGCTATGCCACCTACAGCGATTAGGGCAGAGGAAGGATTAACTTCGATACGCGTAGTCGCATTGAGCCACAACGGCCGGTTATCCTCCACATGACCGAAAGGAGCATCAAAGATAACGGGGTAGTCATAATCAGAGACTGCCTCGTTTATTGTTTCATACACCGAGCACAGCATCAAGGGGTCTTCTTCACAGTCCGTGAACTGTCCGACAATCAGTCCGCTTAGATGAGCCAGCACGCCGCTCATACGGAGATTACGGATCATTCGGTCAATATGATAATGACGCTCGGAGATATCTTCAATTAATAATATCGGGACCTGATAGCTGAGTTTTCCCAGTTCGTACGGAGTACCTTGCAAGCCGTAGAGGACGGACAGGTTTCCTCCTACGAGCGGTGCGCAAGCCTCCCCTGATCGGTTCAGCGGGTGAGCCGGTATCGTATAGTCCACGGGGTTGCCGTCCAGCATCTGACGCAGGGCGATGAGAGGCTCACTGTCTTCCGGCAGCGAGGCGATATGTTTGCACATGATGCCATGCAACGAATGCTGTCCGCTGATGGCCGATAACTGATGCAGGGCGGTGATGTCACTGAAACCGATAACGGGTTTGTGAATCTCGGGAATACGGTCGATGATACGTTGTAGTCCATACCCACCGCGTGCACAAAGAAGCATATCTACGGACGGGTCACTGAGCGCGTCGATGATATCCGCCAGTCTGTCGTCGTCCGTCCCGGCAAACCGTCCCCATTGGTCACGCGCATGGATACCTTCACTCACTTCATGTCCCCACTCGCGCAGACGCGTTGTCGCCCCGTCCATATAAGAGGGGTCAATAACACCGGAGGGAGATATGATGCGAATGCGGGACATGATTTATGAATAAACTTTATACTCAATCCAGTTGACAAGGCGTTTGGGCAGGAGTCTGTCCAGGAAGCAGAGGATACGATAAGTGAAACCGCCTACATACTGCGGTTTGGGACTGCGGCACGTAGCGATGTGCCAGAACAATCGTGCCATGCTGTCCGGCGCCATGCCCGTTCGTTCATCGTGCTCCATCGTTGTGATGGCTTTGTTGGCCCCTTTGTACACAGTCTCTCCGGCGGAGGACTTATGGCGCGCGTCCGTAAAGCCGGTGGACACATCTCCCGGCATCATCACCGAGACGGATATTCCGAACTCACGCACCTCGTTCGCCAACGCCAAAGCCAACGCGTTGATCGCCGCTTTGGAGGCGGAATAGAAAGCCTGGTAAGGCACGGCTAGTGTTGCAGCCACAGAGGAGGTATAGATAATCCGTCCGAATCCTTGCTTGCGCAGTTGAGGCAGCACAGCCTGGGTGAACCGTAAGGCGCCCATGAAATTGACATCCATCTGATGTTGTGCATCCTGTATCGGTGTAAACTCTACCGCGCCGGAAATACCGTACCCGGCATTGGAGATAACCACATCAATCGTGTCCGTCTGCTGCATCACTTCGTTGATTGCCGCACGCGTACTTTCTTCGGAGGTCACATCGCACGTGACATGGATAATGTTATCATGCGACTCCCCATGACGGCTTAGTTCAAAAACACACCAGCCCCGCTCTGCGAAGAGCGAGGCTGTAGCTTTTCCTATTCCGGAACTGCCACCGGATATTACCAACACTTTAGCCATTAGCTATTTGCCTTTAGCCGTTTTTACATCTGCGGTGCGCCATCACGCAGCACACGGGCAATGATATTCACTGCTTCATCTATGATCGGCTCGGTATGGGTTGCCATGAGCGTCGTGCGGAGCAGGCATTCGCCTTCTACGCATGCGGGTGCTATCACCGGATTGACATACACTCCTTCTTCGAACATCTTCTTACCGAAATAGAGCGTATCGAGCGTCTTGTAGGTGAAGATCGGTACGATCGGCGTCGGAGCCTCGATGATCTTCACTCCTGCCGCCATGAGTTGCTTCTGGAAATACTTGGCGATATTCATCAGTCGCTGCGGCCGCTCGGGGTCTTTGATGAGCTGATGCAAGGCTTCCAGCGCTGTAGCTGCCGAGCAA
>JAFVHA010000073.1 GCA_017478035.1 Paludibacteraceae bacterium
AATATCCCGGTTATCACGGGGTGTGCGAGATACGCACGGAAGAGCAGCGCATCAAGGCACTTTCCCAATTCGAGATTGGAGATGTCTGGGGCATTGGTCGCAAGGCAAAAGCCAAACTGCAGGGCGTCGGTATTACCACCGCGCTACAGTTTGCCGAGAAGTCCTCTACCTTTGCCCGGAACATGCTCAACAAACCCGGACTGCTCACGTGGCAGGAGCTTCGTGGGCAAGACGTAATTGACATTACAGAGTTGCCCATGAAGCAGTCGATAACGACATCGCGCACGTTCGCTACAGCCATCTCCGAGCAATCACTTTTGGAGGAACAGATAGCAAACTTCTGCGCGCATTGTGCCCGCCAGTTGCGCACACAAAAGTCCGTCGCGCAGCAGGTATATGTCTATGCACACACATCGCCATTTAGAACGGATATAGAGCAACACTACCTCTCCGAACTGGTAACGCTCCCCGTCGCTACGGCAAACAATCAGGAACTGATCGCCTTCGCTTTGGGAGCGTTCCGGCGTTCGTATCGTCCCGGCATTCTCTACAAGAAAGCCGGCGTGGTGTTGCTCAAAATCATCCCCGAGACAGCAGTCGTCCCCGATATGTTCGACACCAAGGACAGAGCCAAGGACAAACGCCTGCAGCGAGTGCTCGACCAGATTGAGGACCGCCAAGGCAAGCGCGCCATCCTCTACGGCTCTCAAATCACCTCCGAGAAGCCAATCTATAAGAACGAGCACAAGAGTCCGCTTTACACGACGGATCTCCGCGACATCATCACCCTCAAAGCCACTTAAAAAGGGTGTCTTTTGAAGAATAAGCTAAATGCCATATCTTTGCACAAAAATTAGCAAAGGTATGGCTTTAACTTTGAATACATCAATCGACGGGAAGAAATTCTATTCTTGTGATTTCCCCGATTTGTCGATTTCCACCAACTATGGTTTAGCCAATGTCACTATCGCAGTGAACGGCTCTACCGCACTTTCCACACGCTATTACGCTGTTTCCGGAAGGGTCACAGTGCGCAATCTCGTGCCGCTGGTTGAGTTATCCATGGAGCAGCAAGGAAAATCCTTCTGCACGGTCGGCATTACCATCTCAGTTGCCAATGAAACGGTCAACGCTTCATGCCAGGTGCTCCTATGCAAGCTAAAGTGCATGACTGTCGATGTGGATACCTTCCTTGCCGATTCGTTCCTCACTACCCACAATCATCGCCTTACTACCTTGTATAACGAGGAGGTGCTGCCGTTCTACATCGCAGGCAGTGGTAACTATTCAGTAGGCACGTTCGTCTTTACGCTGAACGTGCGGAAAGCCGACGGCTCCTATGACTCTTACGAGTACATTTCCGGTCGCCGCTTTGCTTTCGGAATAGTCACTTCCACTATATCCGTTAAGGAATTGCAATGGGTCTGCGAAAACCAATTCGGGAACGGCACACAGTTGCTATCGTTCACACTCAAGTTCAGTTCTCGGCTCATTCACTACTACGTTGTACCTTGCGCTTCTGCACAGGAGTTCCGCTTCAAAAACATATTCGGATGTATGGAGTCGTTGGGCATACCCGGCGCCACCATTTCCAAACTGGAATCGGATTTCTCCGAAGCGATGGTGGACGGCCGCCTGCAGCACTACGATGTCAAGCACACTCGTACCTTCGAGGTGCAGACTGCCCAACTGCTCTCCGGCTATATGACATGGCTGGAGCAGTTCCTCACATCCTCATTCATCATGCGCAAGCTGCCGGATGGTATGTTTGCTGATGTGCTCATCAAGGAATATTCTTTTGAGCAGACCGACGCTCCGGGTGAAGAAAACACCCTTTCCTTCACGTGGCAGTTCGCCGATGGCAAGCAGTCCACACAACGCTACAGCATACACACCGGCATCTTTACCGAACAATATAATCAAATCTTCGCATAATGGTCAAAGAGATTGAAGCGCAGGAAGAGCGCGAGAAATATATCAAGGCTTGGAACGAAACCATGCTCCGCATTTGGCAGGAGCGTATCACCTTGCTCGAAGTAATCGACACAGGGCGATTGCTCGCCTCGCCAGTGGCTATGCCCGTGAGAGCGGATGGTCGCTTCGTCGAAGTCACGCTCTCACAGGAGTTCTTGGAGTACGGTCTTTGGCAGGACTATGGAGTTGGCCGCGAAACACCACGCGGCAACTCGGGAGACATAGGCCGTGCCAAAGTGCGCCAGCGCCGACCCTGGTTCTCCAAACGATACTATGCCTCCGTCTTGAACCTGCGCGATTTCTTCGGCGATAACCTTGGGCACGAATTCCAAGGCATCATGGCCGATACCTTCGAACGCCTTAACAAGTTATACTAACTAATACCTTAAAACTATGGATAAATCAACCATCACTAGCCTTATCAACGCTTTGGCAAACCAAACGGCTGCCAATTCAATCACACCCCAATCTTTGGCTAACATCCTCCATGCCATCAATGAGAACACCGGCAATGGAGGTGGCGGTAGTTCCGGAGGCGGAAGCAGTCTTCCGCTTGGCTTGAACTGGTTCTTTGGACACGTGTGCCAACTCACTACCACCGCTGCCGTGGAGTGTCCTATCGTTACCGATGATACAGATTGCTCTTCCATCTGCGGTAGCGTAATCGACATCACAACGAACGATTCGGATGAGCCGCTCTTGCGGTGCGTCAGCCGTTGTCTGGTCGAGATTACCGGCTATGTTACGCTCAAAGTCAACGACAGCTATACTGCCGACCGTATCATACAAATCTACAAATATGATACGGAAGGGGAGCGTACACAAATCGCCATGAATGCAGTTCACTTTACAGGCACTACGCAGATCTTCTCCGTGCCTATCAACTACATGTGCTTTCTCGACCCCGGAGAAACTGTCCACCTCACGCATTTCTCCTCGAACGGCACATCCAACATCTCCGCTAATTCAACCCTCTACATCAAGGCAACCCCAATCTAATTAATCTATAAAAACTATGAAAAACCTTAAAGCCTTAACTCCCCAAGCGTGGGTCGCTATAGCCCTCGCTTTCGTGGCAGCTGCCACATTCATTGCCGGCATTATCATTCCGCCTCCGGGGGAGGTTCACCCCTCTATCATCCAAGGTGTCGGATTGATGATCATTCTCGTCGCAATCTTCTTTGCATGGGATGCCGTCATCCGTGGGCTCAATACCAAGATTGAGCACGGAAAAACAAAAATCACAGTTTCACAAAAACCTAATCCTGAATCAGAATGAGAAAAATTTTGGAAATCATTGTTCATTGTACGGCTACCTTCGCTGATCAGCGCGTCACTGTAGCCGACATCACACGCTGGCACAAGCAGCGTGGTTGGAAAACCATCGGCTATCACTATGTGGTAGATCAAGATGGGAATGTATTCCCCGGACGCCCCTTAGAGCAGGCTGGAGCGCATTGCCTCGACCACAACAAAAACTCTATCGGAGTTGTTTATTGTGGCGGTCTGAATGCCGAAGGCAAGCCTGCTGACACCCGCACCGATGCGCAAAAAGCCGCGTTGCTTGGGCTGCTTACAGACCTCAAGCAGCGCTTCCCGGAGGCTGTTATTCACGGCCACCGTGATTTTGCTGCGAAAGCATGTCCGTGTTTTGATGCCACCTCTGAATACGCTGCCTTATGAGAACTATCTGCAGAGCCATTATGCTTATAGGTGTGGTACTGCTTTCGGCTTGCCACACGACCCGACACACGGTGTCGGAGGTAGGTGTGGTGCAGGACCAGCAGTCCTCACACCAGGAACAGACTACCACCCAAAGGCTGGATAGCCTGTTCTCAAAGCTATCCGTCTCTGCGGATAGTATAACCATTGATCTGTATGATAGTGCGCCTCCAGCCTTGCCGCAGGCTGACTCGCTTGCGGCAAACCCAAACGCACAGGCTCAACCGGTGACGGCCAAGCCTGCGCGCAAAGGGCGCATTACCATACATCAGCCGCGTATAAACAAAGAGGAAAGGAGTGGCTCGAATGTGCTTCAGCAGACCAACGTGGCCGACAGCACCCGGAGCAATTCCCAAACCCACACATCCACTAATGACTCTAAAGAGGTCATTGGTGGCGCTGAACCCCCAAACCTAACGGCGGTGTTCATTGTGTTGGGATTGGGGATTACACTCCTCATTATAGGTGCAATTTTCGGCTACTTATGGCTGCACAAGAAGCATATCATTTGAGCTACACCTTTATATATCAAAACACG
>JAFVHA010000023.1 GCA_017478035.1 Paludibacteraceae bacterium
GCAATCTCCGGACGGGCATGTTTGTTGTAGTTCCAGTGATGCCAGTTGTTGAATCCGTCACCTTTGTCATAACGGAAACCGTCGTATTTCATCACGTTGCGCATCCATAGCAGATAGGCGATGAACATCTCCTGCACTTTCGGCATGTCATGCGCCCAGTCACGTGCGCCGTCCCAGTTCTCACCGTCGTCGTAGTTACCTGTTGCAGTGCCCCAACATGCACCCGAACCCGGATTCTCTGCCGTCGGTTTGTTCCAGTCTGCATTCACCTCGTCGT
The DNA here is from genome assembly GCA_017478035.1 of Paludibacteraceae bacterium. GTDB lineage: Bacteria > Bacteroidota > Bacteroidia > Bacteroidales > Paludibacteraceae > Colicola. The sequence continues at coordinate 278 of JAFVHA010000023.1, forward strand.
TCTTGCATATATACGATGCGTCCGGATGGAATACACCGTACTCGCCGAAGTCAAACGTTGGGAAATCACACCAGGTGCTCCAACCCGCACAGTGGTTAATCACAATATCGGCCACCACTTTCGATCCTGCGTTATGGAACGCCTCAATCAACGCTTCCAGTTCCTCACGCGTGCCCCAGTTCGAGTTCTGGTTACTGTAGTTCTTCGGATGGTATCCAGCGCCGTCACCGTAAGCACTTGGCGGCAACCATACATAATCGAAATAACTGCCTATCTCATGCGCCTGAGGCAATAAAGTTGCCCATCTCGTATCACCCAATCCTAACTTGTAATCACGATCCGGACTCACACCTGCCGCTGTGTCACTGTACGACTCGTTGAAGAAAGCTTGCATCATCACACCTTCATTCTGACCCGGTACGGAACCCAGATAGATATTGTCCACATCCTCGCCTTCGCCGCAATTGGAACCAGGACCGATATACAACTCATCCTGCTCCCATTTGAGCTTCATGTAGAAATCATAGCAACCGGTATTGGTCGTCGTATAATGATTGCCCGCACGCTCAAAACCCTTCTCGGAATATTTATTCAGGTCAACCACCCATTTATCTTTCGTCTCTGCGTTGTATAACACCATCACATCGCCACTCTTGACGGACACATGAGCCAGGTACTGCGTGAACCCTTCAAACTCATCTACCTTCGTGCCGGCATAGTAGGTCTGGCCGTTCACCAAAATACCGAAATGTTGTGCACTCGCACTTAGCGCCCATAGCGCTACCCATAATAAAACAATTGTCTTTCTCATTGTATCTTCTTTCCGGTTATGTCGTAAATATGTTCGTTCGCACGGATGAATAGCTTCCCATCCCGCATAAACTTCTCTCCTCGTTCAACTTTCAACTCTCCACTCTCAACTTCTTCAATCCCTTGCTCCCCGTTGGAGATAAAAATGGTATAATCGCCACGGTCGCCGCCTTCCAAGGCCAGACGATAACCCTCAGGAACGTCCTTAGAGCGTTTCGGGCCTAACCGCAGAATCACGTTCGCACGATGACCTGCGATCGTACCGCTGTATGCCTTCGTGGTACTGGTTCCCGACTCGGCCGATACAACCGACTCCGAATGGATACCCGCCAACTTACGGATGGCTATCAACTCATTGATCTCCTCGCGGTATTTGTACCAGTGGGGCCAGAAAACACAGGGCACACCCGGCATCATCAAAATATAAGCGTTCGCCTGAAGAATCCAGTTCTTCACTTTCGCCGAGTCCAGACACGCACGACAGCCGCCGAACTCCTGATTGCAGGCATCTTCCTCCGCACGCTCGAACGTATCATGATTGTCAATGAACGTCACCGCATATTTCGCCAAACCCTTGCCGCGGAGCGTATTCGAGTTCTTTTTCAACTTGCCGTACGAACTCTTCACGATAGCGTCGTGCAAAACGCCCTTCTGCGGAAAATCAAAAGCCATCGTGTTGTAGCCCGTAGACTGCAGATGCGTTACGATCTCACCCACACCCGTCCAGAACTCCGATACAGACAAATACGGCTGAGCGGCCTCGTTGTACATACGCAGATACTTACCTGCGTAACCGCGCGTCATGTCATAGCGGAAACCGTCGTATAGCATCACATTGCGCATCCATTGTACATAAGCCTTCGCCCAGTTCTGGATATACTCGTTAGCATGATCCATATCGCGCGCACCGCCGTCATTCGTACCCGTGTCGTCACCTCCATGAACACTACTCCCGTACTGAGGAGAACTCGTATCCCAGAAAGCCTCGTCACCTGCACAGATATGACTCTGGTTCAACTCAAACTTACCGTACGTTCCGAAATTATCTACGCTGAAAGTGGTCCAACCGCCTACGTCGCCGCGGTGGTTAATCACGATATCTCCGATCACTTTGGTCTTACCGGCATGCAATGCCGCAATCAGTTTGACCAGGTTGTCTTTCGTTCCCCAGTCACTCGTTTGGTTACTCAACTGCGTGTGGTAATACCCCACACCGCCCTTCGACTTCGCGCTCGGCGGAAACCATACCAAATCAAAATTCGCATTGATAGCCGCGGTGTCTTTCAGCAACTGAACCCACTTCGTATAACCGTATTTCGTCGTGGATTTATACTGGTCGTAACTGTTCCAGTAAAAAGCCTGAAGCATCACGTCCTCGCATTCCGAAGGGACACCGACATCCTCCGCACGCATCACTCCCGCATTTGCGAGCATCAGTATGGAAATAATCAATAGAATAAACTTCTTCATGGTAGTTATTTTTTCAAAATCCGCTGCAAATATACAACATTTCCTGCATATATGCAAGCGCACGCGAACTTTTTTGATAAAAAAGTGACTTTTTCTATATTTTTGATATATTTTTAACGATCACTCTTGTATCTTCCACAACAAATGTTACACAATACCCCGCGTAATCCAGTTTATACTCCCGTTGAGGATCGTCCTGATACCCGGGACGAGGATCCTGACTCAAAATATACAAAATATCTTTCTCTATATCCTTATCTATGTCACACGAGGCAAATAGCGGATATTCACCTGAGCAACACGAGAGCGAAGGAAGACTGACTACTTCCAAATGATAATCCTTCGCATCGTCCGCAAAACCGTTTTTCGCCTCCGGATGACTGTCGGAAAAACTCAAATACGGCTTGATGTCATATATCGGCGTCCCATCCATCAAATCCGCTCCGCTCACAATCAGTTCCAACCGCCCCTCTCTCGTACCCGCCTGGCTGCCTTGCACTTTATCTTTTTGTACCTTGATCAGCCTGACACTGGAAAGTCCTATCGGATTAGGCCGGAACGGACTTCTCGTGGCAAAAACACCCATCCGCTTGTTGCCGCCAAGCCTCGGAGGCCTGACTGTCGGACTCCACGACAAACCCTCTTTTGGACTTGCCTCTTTCTCCCCCATGCATTCACTAAATCCCCAGATCAGCCACAAGTGGCTATACCCTTCTATTCCCCGTAGCGCCTCGGGCACCGCATATTCCGGCTCAAAAACGATTCGCGTCACGATTGGACTCTCCTCTCTACTTTGTCGCGGAATACCGAACTTGTCCGTGTGTCCGTTGCGCGCATATGCAATCACTTTTAGATTCATAAAAGGTCTTTTTTACTGAAAATCTACAAAAATTATACCTAAAATGCAGTTTTTTACAAAAAAAATGCAAAAAAATTTGCTCATATCAAAAAAAAGCAGTACTTTTGCACCCGCTTTCCAGAAATGGGGCTCGGTGCCATAGCTCTGTTGGTAGAGCAAAGGACTGAAAATCCTTGTGTCCCTAGTTCGATTCTCGGTGGCACCACCAAAAAGAGGCTTGAGGGCCTCTTTTTGGTGTCTCGGTAGCACGTCCTACTCATCCAGGTCCGACGCCTTGCCTTTGTACTGAGGCGCACGTTTCTCAAAGAAAGCCGTGATACCTTCTTTGTAATCTTCACCCCTATATACCTTCGCGCGATAGGCGTTGAGACGCTCGAAACTCTCACTCGACATCGTGGATACCGCCTTGCTGAGAATACGGAACTGACGCTTGATGGCCGATACGCTCAGCACGGAGTTGCGGCGCAACGGCGCACAAAATTTCTCCTCCAACAACGCATCCAACTGGTCTTCCGGCGCGATGTGATTGACCAAACCGACGTTCAAAGCATCCTCTGCCGTAATCGGATTGGCGGTGAAGAACATCTCACGCGCTTTGTTGATGCCTAACTGATTGACAAAATGCATGATACCGGAGGCATTGTACGGAATACCTATCTTCGCCGGAGTGATGGCAAAAGTGGCCGTATCGGCTGCTACAATCATATCGCAACTCAGGCAAAGGTCGCACGCTCCGCCCCATACCGTGCCGTTAGCACAAGCGATAACGGGAATAGGAATATCCTGCACCTTACGCAACAAATGTTCCATCGGCACCTCGTACGCCAGCGGATCCGAACCGTCGGTCGGCAACTCATGGATATTATGTCCCGCCGACCATACCCCGCGTTTGCATTCCGCCGTAATGATGATTCCCACGCACTCCGAAGCGTACGCCTCGTCTATCGCACTAATGAGTGCCGCACACATCGTCTCACTCAAACAGTTGAAATGGTCCGCATCATTCATCGTGATCTTGGCGATCCGGTCCTCGATCTGCATTTTTACTACATTATCCATAATCAATCATCAATCATAAATCATAAATCTTAAATCACCTCAGCACCCACTCTACCAAAAGCATCACAAGCGGAATCGTAATCAGCAGGATACCGATCAGGTCAATGATAACACCCGACTTGATCATCTTCGTCAACGGCACATAACCCGAAGCATACACAATCGCATTCGGAGGCGTCGATACCGGCATCATAAACCCTAACGACGACGATAACGCAATACCGATTGCCACGGGCACAGGACTGAAACCTAACGATACCGCCGTACCGATAGCAATAGGCGCCAACAGGTTCGTCGAGGCCGTATGAGACGTCAACTCCGATAGCAGCAAGGCCGTCAAACAGAACACGCCTACGAACACCCACTCGTTGGGATGCTGACCCAACAACTCTTTCAATCCGTTACCTACCCACGCCGACAAACCCGTCGAATACATCATACTGCCCATCGCCAGACCGCCGCCGAAAAGCAACAGCGTGCCCCATTCGATACCTTCCACGCCGTCTTTCCAACTCATCGTCATCTGACCTTTCTTCAGGTCCACGGGCAGGAAGAACAGCAACAGACCGCCGATAAGCGCTGCCAACTCCTCTGGCAGATACGTGTTATAGGTCTTCACCACATCCGAATCGCCACCGAAGATAACACTCAGCACACCCGGTGTTACCCATAGCACTACAGCCACTAAGAACGCAATCAAAGTGTTCTTCTGCGCACGTGTCCATGAGCCTAATTCCTTCGCGTTCTTGCGAATGAACTCCGACGCACCTTCAATATGATCCACATCGGCGGGGAACATCTTCCATAGTACAAAATACGCAACGGCAAAATAAGCTACCATCGCCACCGAACCCCATATCATCCATTCGAAGAAACCCACCTCCGGAGCCTGAGGAGCCATCTCGTGCAGGAAGCCTAACATGATGATGTTCGGAGGAGTGCCGATAGGTGTCAGCACACCGCCGATAGAGCACGCATAGGCCGTCATCAGCATCAAACCTGTCGCATATTTGTAGTTCTTCAAATCAATCGTCTTGCCGTTAGCCGCTTGCATCGCGCGTATCGCTTCCAGCAGACCCAACGCGATAGGGAACATCATCGCCGCTGTCGCCGTGTTGCTGATCCATCCGGAGCATAACATACACGCGCAACCGATCGCCAAGAAGATACGCCGGGGCGAGTCACCTACCCATTTCATCGAGATGATACCGTACGCCAGACGTTTGTCCAATCCGTTGACCATCATGCCTTTGGCAATCAAAAATCCGCCCATAAAAAGGAAAATCATCGGCGTGGCAAACGAGGCAAACGCCTCTTTCATCGGCGCTACGCCGCATAACACGCATAGCATCGGACCCAACAGAGACGTCACTGGGATAGGTACCGGTTCCGTGATCCACCATATCGCCACAAATGCCATGATGGCCAATAATCGATGCTCAGGAGCATCCAAACCCGCGATCGGAGAAAACCATATCGCCGCAGCACTCGCCGGACCCAATATCGCACCCACTACCTGACGCGTCTGTCCAAAAGAAAAATGCACTTTCATTAGTTTTATTTACATTTAACGCCGCAAAAGTACAAAAAAATTGGCAGATGAGCAAATATTTTCCCAAAAAACTTGTTTATTCCCGATATTTATAGTAATTTTGTCGCCGAAAAGGGATTTTTAAGACAAATCGGTTATGGAGCAGACATACGCAAACCTCACCCAAAAGATGAGACAAGTGGAGCAAACCGGCATCCTCGTCACCCGCTACGAACCGGCTTTCTCTACGTCTTTTTGCGAGAAAGACCTGGTGTTGCCCAACTGCTATCTGCTCATTGTTCATAAAGGAACGGCGCGCGCGTTGTACGACATGCACGAGACGACACTTTGTCCGAATATGGCCATCCTCGTCATGTCCGGCCACCTCATCCGTTTCATCGAACGCTCGGACGACCTGCTCTTCACGCGACTCGTCATATCGCAGAAAATGTTCAATGAGATGCTGTGCATGGCTTTTAGCCATGATGTCATGAAATACCACACCCATCCGGGCTATATCCTGACGGACGAACAGGTGACCACACTCATGAAAAACATGGAACTGCTGGAGACGATCGCGCGACATGACGAAAATGAACTGCCCCACCGACGTCAACTGATTTTGACGCAACTGACGATCGCATTCGAATGTATCAATTATTACCGCAACGAACAAGCAAAGAACCGGACGGACTCCTCTCATGCGGAACTCCTCAACCGTTTCTGCGATCTCGTGGTGGAGCATTTCCGCGAGTCGCGGGAGGTTAAGTTCTACGCCGAGAAACTCAATCTGCATCCTTACCATCTCACACGCGTCATACGCGATATCTCCGGTGGCACTACGCCCGCAGATTGGATTGAACAATATGTGATTACCCAGGCTAAAAAGATGATTGAGGCACAACCGGACCAGCCCCTCAAAACCGTTGCCTACGAACTCGGCTTCTCCGAACCCACCTCTTTCTACCGCTATTTCAAACATGCCACCGGCACTACCGCCAAAGCCTACCGCAACCAAAAACAAACAATATGAAAAATGAAGTAATCGTACCCGGCACGGGTAAAGAATTGAACGCCTTGATCATGGAGGCAATGAAAAACCATGATTCCGTACGCACAGAATCCCTGCGCGCCATCAAATCCGCCTTCCTCAATTGGCAAACCAGCAAGGAAAACGCCGGTAAAGAAATGACCGAAGCCGACGAGATCCAGATCATCAAAAAGATGGTCAAGCAACGTCAGGAATCCGTCGAGCAGTACATCGCTGCCAAGCGTCAGGAACTCGCCGATGCTGAACAAGCCCAGATAGACGTCCTGGAGACCTTCCTGCCCAAAGCAGCGTCCGAAGAGGATATCGTTCGTGCTTTCAATGCCGCCAAAGAAGCCAACGGATGGGAAGCCGAGAAGAAGAACATGGGACTCTTCGTCAAAGCCATCAAAGCCGCGCTGCCTAATGCTGATGGTAAGATGGTCGCACAAGTTGTCCAGAGCCAACTGGCATAACCATTGATGTCGCTGCACGAATATATAGAACAGTCGATCCTGCCGCAGTACGAGGCTTTCGACGGCGGACACCGGCGCGACCATGCCGAGACCGTCATCGCCGAGAGTCTCAAACTGGCGCGTACATACGGTGCCGATGAGACGATGGCGTATGTCATTGCGGCCTATCATGACCTCGGATTGCGCGTCGATAGAGAGAAACACCATATCCATTCGGGCGAGATACTCATGGCGGATGAGACCCTTCGCCAATGGTTCACGCACGACCAACTGCTCACCATGCGCGATGCAGTGGAAGACCATCGGGCCAGCGGAAAAAAACCGCCGCGCACTATCTACGGCGCTATCGTCGCAGAAGCCGATCGGCAGATTGAACCCCTTACTGTCATTCAGCGAACCATGGCCTATAGCCGCAAACTGCTCCCGGACGCCGATTTTGATACCTTGTATCAGCGTAGCTTGGACCATCTGCACGAAAAATATGCCGAAGGAGGATACCTGCGCCTCTGGCTCAATAGCGAACGGAATGTACAGGGTCTCGAGGCTCTCCGCGCGCTTATTAACGATGAGCCCCGACTCCGCACCCTCTGCCGCGAATGGTTTGACCATACCAAATAACCCATAACCCGTAACCCATAACCCCATGAGAAAAATTCTGTATTCTATACTCTGTCTCTTATCCCTCAGCCTATGCGCCGAGGAACTGCCCGAAGGTTTCTATAACTCCGCCAACGGACTCAAAGACTGTGAACTCAAAGGCACACTCAAAGAACTGATCCGTGACCACACGGCCATTCCTTATGGGAATGGAACCAACTCGTCGTGGGAGGTCTTCTATTATGCCGACCAGGACGAAAACGGCTATTGTATGGATATGTACTGCGATACATGGTATAAGTTTACCTCGCCGGGTGCGGTCGTCTCCGGCTGTAACGTCGAGCATAGTTTTGCCAAGTCGTGGTGGGGAGGAGCAACGAACGATGCTTATAAGGATTGTTATCATCTCAATCCTTCCAATTCCACCGCCAATAGCTCGCGCAGCAATTACCCGCTCGGTGTGCCCGTTAAGGACTTTAAAGATCAGTCTAAAACAGGTTCACTCAAGGTAGGAAAAATTCACCATGACTCGCTCAATGTGGACTTCTATGTCTTTGAACCCAAGGATGAGTACAAAGGCGACTTCGCCCGTGCGTACTTTTATATGGCTACCTGCTACGGAAAGGATAAGTACGGAGCATATGATCCCACGATCTGCTCCGCTTACCAGGGATGGAGACTCGATAACAGCGATGTGGGATCTAAATTCGCCATGCAGAATGATAACTACCTTGAGTTCCAACCATGGGAACAGGAGGTCCTCATCCAGTGGCACCGCCAAGACCCGGTGTCCGTCAAAGAGATCAAGCGCGCTGATGCCGTATCCAATTTTCAGCATAATAGAAACCCCTTTATCGACTATCCCTACCTTGCTGAATATATATGGGGCGAGAAAGCCGGAGAAGAACTCAATATGGCGGATCTCATGGGCTCGTGGGAGGACGAATTCATCCCGGGAGAGAGTAACGGTTGGCGAGGAGGAGGAACACCTGTCGTTCCGAAACCCAAGTTCGGCGTCACATGGTTCGCCTGCGACGAAGAGATACAGGTCGATTCCATCACGGAGAACAAGAAGATCACCGCTCTACCTGCTACGCCCGAGTCATGCTCTACCATCAGCGATGTCTTCATGGGATGGACCGATCAGCCTATTAATGGCACGATGGACGAGGCACCCGAAGTGCTCTATACCAAACCCGCGGACTTCCCTGCCGTCATAGCCGATGTCTCCTACTATGCCGTCTTCGCGAAGAAAACAACAGAAGAAGGAGCGGAACCCGCTACCTACACCTACGATACCGATCACCCCTCTTCCGATTGGACCAATACCGGAGTGGCTAAATCCGGCTATTGGCTCCTCGATAGCGGACATACACTCGTCTCGCCCGAGATCAACCTCGCGGGACTCTCGTCTATCACGGTTATGATACGTACCTTCGGCGGCAAGAGTTATAACACCCTCAATATCTCCGCCGGAGACCAACCGCTCGGTACGATCACTACCGATAAGGGAACCACGCTCACCGAGTTCACATGGACGAATACGCAGACCCTGAGCGGAAGAGCACCGATTGTTTTCTCGTCGAACTACGGTTCCGGACAAGGTATCGGTATCTCGTCGGCGATCATTAATGCTACAGGAATGACTGTGTCCTATTCCGATTACCTCACCTCCTGCTCCGCCGCCCAAAACCTCACAAATCATAAATCATCAATCATAAATCATAAATTAATCATCAACGGCCATCTATACATCCAGTCCGGCACTCGCCTCTACACCCCCACCGGCCAACGAGTACAATAAAATTCCGGAACCGCATGACTAAACAAGAAATATATCAAACCCTGCTGCCACAAATTGAATCGCTGGTAGCCGGAGAGACGGACGTTATTGCGAACATGGCGAATGTGGCAGCTGCGTTGCACGAGGCTTTCGGCTTCTGGTGGACGGGCTTCTATCGCGTGGAAGGACAACAACTCGTTTTAGGTCCCTTCCAAGGTCCTGTCGCATGTACACGCATCCCCTATGGCAAAGGAGTGTGCGGCACGGCTTGGCAACGCGCCGAGACAATCATCGTGCCCAACGTCCATGAGTTTGCAGGACATATCGCATGTTCGTCTGCTTCCAATAGCGAGATCGTTGTGCCCGTCATCCGCAACAACCAAGTCATCGCAGTTCTCGATATCGATAGCAAGGACTTCAACACGTTTGACGAAACGGACCGACTCTACCTCGAGCAAATCGCAAGGCTCCTCTTACCTCTCACCCTCTAACCCTCTCACCCTCCTATAGTAAGAAAAAATGATTATTATCTTTGATTTGGATGGAACGCTGCTCAACACGATAGACGACTTGGGCTATGCGTGCAATCATGCGCTGAAACAGGCGGGGTTTGCGATGCACAAGATAGCGAACTACCCTCAAATGGTAGGGAACGGCATCAATAACCTCATCCGGCGTGCTTTGCCGGAATCGGAACGGACAGAAGAGAATGTGTTGCGGGTAAGGGAGTTTTTCGTGCCGTATTACAACGCGCATAACTGCGATTTTACGCGTCCATACAAAGGTATTCCTGAGGTATTGGCGGCTCTCAAGGCGCAAGGACATCTGTTGGCCGTAGCTAGCAATAAATATCAGGTCGCAACAGAAAAGATTGTGGAGCACTTCTTTCCGGGTGTGTTTGATGTCGTTTTAGGTGAGCGCGAAGGCATCGAACGCAAACCCCACCCCCAGATTGTCTATGATATCCTTTCCTCCTTAAACTCTCTAACCTCTAACCCTCTAACCTCTAACCTTTTATATATCGGCGATAGTTTGGTGGATTGGGAGACGGCAACTAATGCGCATGTGCCGTTTGTGGCGTGTTCATGGGGATTTGTGCCGCGCGAAACATTGGTTGAGAAGGGCCTGAAACACATCGTTGACACTCCGGAGGAGATAATGAACACAACACTATTAATATGAAAAAATTATTCTTTATTCTTCTTACTGGAATGATGGCCGTAACGGTGTACGCCGTGTCATCGTCGGTGCACACTGGCAGAGCGATGTCGATAATTCCCGTACAGCCGCCAGCGTCGGTTTCTGTGCGTTGCAAGGCAGCGAGCGTTTCCGCACCCAACTCCTCGAAGCCCAACAAGAATACCAAGCCAACAAGCGTACATTATGCTACACACCGCTACATATTCATCGCCGATGGGATTGATAGTCCTTGAGTCTGACGGAAAAGTGCTAACCGGATTGCGGTTTGTGGAGAGTTCTAAGAATCAGCAACAAGCCATAAAGCCCATTCCGACAGATACCACCGACACACTGCCTATCTTTGCAGAAGTACGGCAATGGTTGGACGAATATTTTGCAGGCAAGCGACCATGTAACATACCGCGACTCAATCCGCCGGGAACGGATTTCCAACGCCGTGTATGGCAGAAACTGTTCACGATTTTCTACGGGCAGACAAAAACCTACGGCGAGATAGCCCGGATGGTCGGTTGCAAGTCCGCACGGGCTGTCGGACAAGCTATCGGGCGCAATCCTATTGCGTTGATCATCCCGTGTCACAGAGTCATTGCAGCACATGGCCGATTAGGCGGCTATGCCTATGGTCTCAACCGCAAGAAACAATTATTGGAATTGGAGAAATAAAAATGGACAAAATGGCAGTAAGTGGACAATTTGGCACGAAAGATGGACATATTGGCAGGGAATTGGGGCTTGGCACATAATTTGCCTTAGTTAGGGTGAAAACGCAATTACGCATACTACGCCAACAACGTAAACTACGCAAGCTACGTTAAACAATGTTTAACTAAATTTGGAGGACAAAATTATGAAACCTGCAATCTATCGTAGAAACAGTTGGCTGCCGACAAACGGATGGTTCCCCACCGTATTCGACGAGTTTTTGAACAATGACATGCTGAACACGGCCAGCAATGTGGCACCTTCGGTAAACGTAAAAGAGACCGCTAACGGTTACACCGTTGAGTTAGCTGCTCCGGGTGTTAAGAAAGAGTACTGCCGAGTACATGTCGATGAAGACCACAACCTGTGTGTTGCCATCGAGAACAAGTACGAGCACAAGGAAGAGGATAAGCATGCCCACTATCTGAGACGCGAGTTTGCTTACACGAACTTCGAGCAGAAGTACACTTTGCCGGACAATGTGGACGAAGAAAAGATCGCCGCTAAGGTCGAAGATGGTATCTTAACGATTGAATTGCCGAAGATCCAACGTGAAGAAGGCAAGACCAGTAGGCAAATAGCGATCTCATAACAAAGCATGTATCCATGCAGAGCACTCCTAAGCGAGTGCTTTTTTTATGCCTTTCGGCAACAATCTGTAAAAAAGTTAGATTTTTCTTGCATGTATCAAAAAAAAGCAGTACCTTTGCAGCGAAATTAGTGTTCGCTGTTCGCGAACGGCGAACATTACGCGCGTAAGCCAAGTAATAATCGTGCGTAAGCTAAGAACATTTTAACAGAAATTACTGATTTTAAGCAGATATGAAAGAGCAAGATTTGGTAATACTCTTGAAAAAATTGACGTCTAAAGGACGTAATCTTTCTTTGCGGAAACTTGCGGAAGAACTCGGCATGAGCGCTTCAAGTGTAAGTGAAAGTCTGGAACGCAGCAAAAAGGCGCAATTGGTAGATCGCAACAAAAAACGCGTGAACACGCTGGCGTTGCAGGAGTTTATGATTCATGGTCTGGCTTATGTCTTTCCGGCAGAGACAGGACGTATCATCCGCGGCATACCTGCTTATGTAAGTGCCTCGCCCATCAAAGAACATATAACTGATTCTTCCGAACAATTTGTATGGCGTTACATCAAAGGTAATGCGCGCGGACAAATGATTGAACCGCTCTACCCGTCTGTCCCTGAAGCGGCTTTGCGGGACGAGGAGTTATACCAACTGCTGGTCATTGCCGACACGCTTCGCATGGGACGTTCCCGCGAAAAAGAGATTGCCATTACCGAACTAAACAAACACATCCAGCGCTATGTCGAAAACCAATAATGAGCGTTTGCAGGAGATTGCCGAAGGCATGAAGAGTTTGAACGAACGGCTTGTGTACGTTGGTGGAGCATTAGCCGGTTCGTACGCCACTGATCCTGCCGCATTAGAGCCCAGACCCACTACGGATGTGGACTGCGTGGTCAACTCTGCCAACTATGCCGAACATGCCGCTTTCGAGGAACAGCTCCGCAAACAACATTTTCAAAACGACACGGAGTCAGAGCCTCCTGTTATTTGCCGATGGGTATATAATGGCGAACTGGTGGACGTAATGTCTTACGAAGAGAAGAGCCTAAGTTTCGGCAACCGATGGTATCGGCCGGGATTTGAGCATCGCGAACAGTACAAACTACCATCCGGACAGATTATCTATCGTCTTCGTGCGCCTTATTACATCGCTACAAAAATAGAGGCTTTGCTATCGCGAGGCGGAAATGATTGGCGAGGAGCAAAAGACTTTGAAGATATCATCTATGTGCTTAATTATTGCACGGATTTCATGACGCGTTTTCGTGCAGCAGAGACGGATGTGCAGCAATATCTGTCGGAGCAATTTGAAACCATGTTACGGCGTCCCAATTTCAATGAAGAGATTGAATGTGCCATCTCTGCGGACGAGATTGAACGCACCGACATGCTGATCCAGACAATGTGTGATATCGCGCTTTATAAGCCGGAGCCAGGATTGCGGATCCAATTTGTGAGTGACCTGCATCTGGAGTTTCCGGACAACCGCGTGTGGTTGGCGGCTCACCCGTTGGAAGTGACGGGTGATATACTGCTTATTGCCGGTGATACGGCGTACTTGGACCTGCCCGATTCCGGACGCGAGACCTATAAGGCGTACGATTTCTGGGATTGGGCTTCACGCCATTACAAGCAAGTCATCGTGTGCCTCGGCAACCATGATTTCTACGGCTATTATGACTTGGCGACTATGCCGGATAACTATTGTCTGGACATCCGCCCGAACGTGAAAGCGTACTACAACAAAGTCCTGCATCTGACAGCCGAAGGCGGTTTCACGGCTGACAGCAAAGACGCTTTAACCGATATCATCGTCTCCACGCTTTGGTCGAAGATCGAGCCGGAAAACGAATATCTGGTAGAGCGCGGAGTGAGTGATTTCTACCGCATCAAATATGAGGGTCACCGTCTCAATGCACAGAATTTCAATGCGGAACATGAGCGTTGTCTGGCGTTTATCCGACAAGCCGTTGCAGATAGTTGCGCAAGGACAAAGATTGTGCTCACCCACCATGTACCGACGCAGTTATGTACTGCGCCCGAGTTCAAAGGAAGCACTATCAATGGGGCTTTTACGGTGGAGTTGGGTAACTATATCGCCGATTCGGATATTGATTATTGGATTTATGGGCACTCGCATCGCAATATAGATGCCCAGATCGGTAATACGCAAATCCTCTCCAACCAATTCGGCTATCTCTCCCACGGCGAGCCGCAGCAAAACGGCTTTGATCCTAAACGGTGCATAACCATTATATAGCAACCATCTGGAATTCCCGGATAGTTCCCTCCAGACGGGCTCCGGCTCGTCTTTTTTGTGCTCATTAAATCGTTCATTCGTTCACTCGTTCAACGTTCATTCATTAATTCGTTACCTTCCCCTTCTCCGCTCCTCCAACTCTCCACCGACCGATGAGCGAGAGATGACCGAGACACAACCGACACACAAAAATCGCCATCCGAACCAAAAATCTTTGATTTTTCTTGCATATCTCAAAAATTTTTAGTACCTTTGCACGCAAATTTAATACAAAGGTCAAATTACAAACAACTGATCAACAAGATGAACAATAGGGAACGTATATTGCTGAATATTCAAAATGAAGTCTTGAAAGGTGGTATATGCGTGCAAGATTGGACCACTTTCCAACTGGAAAACGCCTATATTTCATATTGTGCAGGAGCAAATTTGTCATGTATTATTATGTGCCAAGCTGCGATTGAGTCCTTTATGCGAAATGATGAACAATTATCCTGCCGAAGTTTTTATGATCTTATTGAGAATTGTTCATATAATTTAGAAATGAAAAAAAGACTTCACCAACTTCGAGATTATAGAAACAAGTGGATTCACATCAACGAACAAGATAATGAATTTATTATTGACGAAGAAGAGCTTAATAATATGGCCTTATTTTCCTATAGGTTAGCGTTAGAAGTGTTTCACTATTATCCTTTTATCTAATTTCATATGGATAACACATATTTTATACTGTCAAATAAAGCCATAGTTATTGATCGGCTTCATATCTGTACGTGGGATTTTATCGGCGAAAATGCAGCATTGGAATTAGGTTTTGAATTTATGCCAAATCCTTATGCCGAAGATATTGAGATCATATTATCTTTACCTTTTCTGAGACAAACCGATAAAGTAACTTGCCTCATGGACGCATTAATACGAGATGATGATAATAGCAAGTTTATTTTTAATGATACAATTAATGCAAATAAAGCGATTAATGGAGATAAAAGAAATGGAGCCATATTAGAATTTAAATCTCGTAATAACCTATCAGTATTGCCTATAAAGCAAATAGATGTCAAGGATGGTGTATGTTCTTTTGCAATTAATCGGATTAACCAGAGCATAAAAAATTATGTCAGATTATACATTCAAACTAGTGTCAAAAATCTTGCGATTGTAAATAAAGGGATTGCAAAGACGGCATACATATATGATATTAAAATAAATGAAAATCGAAATCTTCCTAACCACATATACGATTTGTTAAATAATGGCTATTTCTTATGCAATGATGTCAAGTCTTGTTTCTGTTTCCACGTCATCCCAAGTCAATATAGCATCTCATACTTGAATACTAGCAAGCTGAGAAATATAAGAATTCTAGAGTCTGAGGGATTTAATCACTATTTGCCAAATACACGGAAGATACGACCTAACGAATTTTTGATAATTTTTAATAAGAGCGAAAAAAGTACAGATGGTAGTTATACTTTCTTCTCCGAATTTGAAGAAGAGACTATTGGCAATAAACAAATCATGCTGGCAATTGCAACAAATCTAATCTGCAGTTTACTCTTTGGCATCTCTTCTTTAAGGAGTTGGCACATGGGAGTTGAGTGGTATAACAAATTACCATGGGAATTTTGGACCGCGATTCTACTACTTTTATCGTTTGTAGCTTATCTATTTATTCCTTGGCAGGAAATAGTTATTTGGATTAAAAATAAATTTAAGAAATGGAAGCACTATTAGACACCAATATTATCATCCACCGCGAGGCGAATAAAGTTGTTTCGCAGGATATAGGCATTTTATACCGTTGGTTGGATCGAGGGAAATACACGAAATGTGTTCACTCTGTTACAATCGAAGAAATCGGGAAGAATCCGAACCAACAAACAGTATCGGCCTTCATGACGAAATTACAAAGTTATGAGATTATTAACATTCCGTCTCCCTTGCAACATGAAGTTCTCCAAGTTTCAGAGAGAATGGATGCTAACGACAACGATAGGAATGATACGATTTTGTTGAATGAAGTGTATATCGGTCGTGTAGATATTTTAATAACGGAAGATAAGAAAATCCACAAAAAAGCGGAAGCACTAAATGTCGCGGATAAAGTATACACCATTGATTCCTTCCTTGAGAAAGTTTTTGCAGAGCACCCGGATTTGGTCGATTATAAAGTGCTCAATGTCCAAAAGCTTAAATTCGGCAAGATCAATCTTGACGATCCATTCTTTGACAGTCTTAAAGAAGATTACCCTGGATTCGACAAATGGTTTATTAAAAAATATGATGATGAAGCATATATCACCATTAACTCCAACAATGGGATGCTGCTGTCTTTCTTGTATCTGAAAGTAGAAGGAACAGATGAAGACTATTCGAATGTAGTTCCTGTTTTGCCGCCAAAGAAACGACTTAAGATCGGGACTTTCAAGGTCATCAACAATGGTTTCCGTTTAGGAGAGCGTTTCTTGAAAATCATATTTGACAATGCACTCAAGAACCATGTTGAGGAAATATATGTCACTATCTTTGATAAACGTGACGAGCAACGCCGTTTAGTAACTTTATTGGAGCAATGGGGGTTTGTGTATTGGGGCATGAAAGGTGGAGAAATGGTTTATGTGCGAGATTTTCATCCAAATACAAATATAAGTAATTTGCGATTTACCTATCCGTTCGTCGAGGCTTCCAGAAATGCATATTTAGTTCCTATCTATCCCGATTACCATACAGAGCTGCTGCCAGACTCGATTCTTAATACAGAGTCTCCGGAGGAATTTGTTGAAGATTTCCCTCATCGTAACGGAATAGGAAAGGTGTATGTGTCGCGTTCTCTTGAACCACATCCAAGCAAAGGAGATTTATTAGTATTTTACCGTACAGGAGGATATTACAAGAGCGTCGTCACAACCATAGGAATCGTGGAAGAACTCAAAAAAGATTTTGCGACAGAAGACGAGTTTATCAAATACTGCAGAAAAGGCAGCGTCTTTCCTGAAAAAGAACTGCAAGAGATGTGGAGATACAGAAGCGATAAACCATTTGTTGTTAAGTTCCTCTATCTCTACTCCTTCCCACATCGAATCAACATGAAAGAATTGATTGATCTTGGAGTTTTATTAGGGGTGAATGACGCGCCTCGTGGCTTTAAACCGATTACAACAGAACAATTTAAAACAATTATAAAAGAAACAAAAAGCGATGACAGTTTTATTATCTATTAAACCGGAGTTTGCCGAAAAGATTTTCGATGGAACTAAAAAGTTCGAGTTCCGCAAGAGTATCTTTAAGAACACGGATGTGCAAACGGTTATTGTCTATGCTTCTTCGCCTGTACAACAAGTTATTGGCGAGTTTACCATTGATAGCATCTTGAATGATGATGTAGATACGATATGGGAGCAAACCGAGCGATATGCTGGCATCACACGTGACTTTTATCTGTCATACTTTGCCAATAAGGAAAAGGCATATGCCATTAAGATTAGGAATACCAAACGATACGCAAAAGCACGCCGCCTGAGCGATTATAATCTCCAGGTGGCACCACAGTCATTTGCATATGTACAATGATTTATTGATCAAAAACACCAATCATAATTGTAATACTATATGAATAACTAAGATATGGCAACCACTATTTATACCTATCTACACAATGATGATTTGAACGGCTCGCGTATCGTGAGCATGGATGATTGTATGTGCAAGTTATACAATATCAAGCGCAACGACTCTGCCTTCATGCATGATTTCAACAGCGATTTACAGAAACCTGCCTTGTATATCCTTCTAAATAGAGAGACGCGCAAGGCTTATATCGGCGAGACGGACGATTTCGTAAAACGCATTGCGCAGCACATGATCAAGAAAGATTTCTGGGATGAAGTGCTCGTGTTTTTAGGAAGCAACGAGGATACGCTCAGCAAAACGGAAGTGCAATATCTGGAATATCTCGCTTACAATAAAGCACTAGATCTTCAGCGTTTTGATCTCTCTGAGAACACGCAAAGTCCCAAGCAACCGCACATGAATGTGATGTTGAAAGGTAAAACTGATAAGTTCTTCCGTTATGTAGAAACGCTTGCGCAGTTTATCGGTTGCGACATCTTCTGTCCAAAGCAAACAAAAGCAAAAGTAGCAAAAGAGAAGCATCTGTTCTATTGCAAGCGAGCCGGAAGCGATGCCGTTGGTTATCTGTGCGAGAGTGAAGAGTTTGTTGTATTAGCAGGTAGTGAACTGCGCGTAGGCGAATGTGATTCGCTAAAACCTAATTCTCAGGAGAAAAGAAAATCTTTTGTCAAAACGTATTGCTCACTATTAAAAGGTAAGATTACTCTCAAAGCAGATTATACATTCCCATCTCCTTCGGCAGCTGCAGCTATGGTTGTTGGTGGTAGTTCCAATGGTTGGACAAGATGGAAAGATGCGGAAGGTAAAACGTTGAGCGAGGTGTATAGAAAATAAGCAAACAAATATACCATTATGGCACATAGTATAGAAGAGCAAGTTGAATTAACCGCCAAGCAACAACTACAGCAGGCAGGTGTTGATTTCCAATTCAAGACAGGCGATGTCAATGAAGAGATTGAAGCCGCGCTTTCGAAAGCGGAATCCAAATCCGGAGGAAAAGGCAAAAACATTCCAGACATAAAGCTTCTGCTTCAAATGCCTGATCATTCCTTTATGCCAGTAATGATAGAGGTGAAAGGCACTAAGGGCAAACTGGAGAAACGGACAGACTCCGGTGCGCTTTCTCTATATACTGATAAAGGTGTCAAAGATTACGCTTCCATCAAAAATTTTGCTGTTAACGGAGCTCTTCACTATGCCGAGAGTATAATCAAATATACCAAATCATACAAAGAGGTAATAGCTATTGGTTATAATGGCTACTCTTCTGCGGACGGGAAACTACATACTGAATTAGGCGTGTACTTTGTATCGCAAGAGAACATGCTTATTCCTAAAAAGATTGGTGAGTATTCTGACCTTTCGTTTTTAGCCAAAGAACATTTGCCTCAACTTGCAACTGCAATCCATAACTTGCAGTTATCCGAAGAGGAGCAGGAACTGCAAACGGTTGATTTTGAGAATCAGATTGTCAAAGTTCTCAAAGATTTGAACCAACAAATGCACGACAATCTTAACATCAAAGCTGAAAACCGTGTACAGTTGGTATGTGGTATGATTATGGCCAGCTTGGGAGCAGAAAATGTTGCTCCTCTCCGCGTGGAAGAATTGAATGGCGATAGCGGGACGTACTCTAACGATGGTGTAAAGATGCTGACCAAGATCAAAGAGTTTCTTGAGAACAAACAACTTCCGCAAGAGAAAAAACACACTATTAATCAACTCTTTGAGCAGATTATCCGGGACAAGAACATGTACACTCCCATTAAAGGTGCAAGCCCCATTAAATCGGTGTACATGTGCGTTGTGGATGATATTATGCCCATCTTCCAATCGGCAAAACACCTTGATTTCACCGGCGCCATGTTCAATGAGTTTTATTCATGGTTACCATTCCGACCTGGAGATGACAAGAATGATGTCGTTTTAACACCCCGGTATGTCACAGAGTTTATGGCTCGTCTTTGCCGTGTAAATATGGACTCTTACGTTTGGGACTATACCGCAGGTTCAGGAGGTTTCCTTGTTGCGGCTATGAAATTAATGATTCAAGACGCAAGAGAACAAATCAAGAGTCCAAAAGAATTAAGACTGAAAGAGGATCATATCAAACTCTTCCAGTTATTGGGAATCGAATTGCGCCCTGATATCTACATGCTGGCTGTGCTGAATATGATTCTTATGGGTGATGGTTCTTCGCATATTCTTAATGAAGATTCACTCCAATACAACGGCAAATACAACCAAGCCATTAAAGACGAAAAGGACAAAGACTTCCCTGCGAATGTCTTCCTCCTTAATCCGCCATATTCTGCTCCCGGAAGCGGACTCATCTTCGTAGAGAAAGCGCTGGACAAAATGACTTCCGGGTACGCGGCTGTGCTTATCCGAGAAAATGCAGGTGCGGGACAAGCAAAAGATTACGCCCAACGTATTCTAAAACATAGCACACTGCTTGCGTCTATTCGCATGACCGATAAATTGTTCATTGGCAAAGCATCTGTTCAAACGGCCATATATCTTTTTGAAGTTGGAAGGCCACATAATATTCAGCAGAAAGTGAAGTTTATCAATTTTGCTGAAGACGGATACAAAAGAGCCAATCGCAAAAAGGCAAGCAATAGCGTTAATCTCAGCGATGATGACCATGCCAAAGAAAGATATGACGAAGTAGTCAACCTTATCCTTAATCGGACCGTAACACAATCATATCTTAAACCGGAAAATTATATCGAAGATACAATCTCCTTGAAGGGAGACGATTGGACATATAGTAAACATAAAAAAATTGATACTTGTCCTACCCTTGATGATTTTCGTCGTTCCGTAGCTGATTATCTTGCATGGGAAGTATCAAACATCCTAAAAAATAATAAAGAGGAGGAAAGCCTGGGAAAATTTTAGCCCCACTTGACCTTCTGCTTCGCAATGTCAAGTGGGGCCAATATAGGCTTGGTGATCTTTTTAATAGTTCTAACGGCGATTTTGACATTCAAAAAACTCATATTAACAACAAAGGAGAATGGGTAATTACTGCCGGACTCACTAATAACGGAATCCTTGGACGTACTGATGTAAAAGCAAAGGTCTTTAACGCAAATACTATTACAGTTGACATGTTTGGTACTGCCTTTTATAGACAGTTCCCTTATAAATTAGTCACCCACGCAAGAGTTTTCTCTTTAACTCCTAAATTTGAGATGACAAAACAGCAAGGCCTTTTCTTTGCCAATGCTATGACATATTTAAAATCTCAATTCGGATATAGTAATATGTGTTCGTGGGAAAAAATACGGAATAAACACATTTCTTTACCTGAAAAGTCCAAAGGAGAAATAGATTTTGAATTTATAGATAAATTCTTGCGCGAACTCGAGAGGGCGCGCTTGCGCGAACTCGAGGCATATCTCGTGGCGACCGGCTTGAATAACTACGAACTGACTTCTGCCGACAAAACCGCACTAGATCGACTCTCTGCCCTTCATTGGAAGCCTTTCCCTATAACAGAAGTTTTCTCCATACGCAATACACATAACATCCTGGCTTCCAATATAAAACTTGGTTCGGGAACCACTCCATATCTCTGTGCAAGTGCAGAGAATAATGGTATCTGTGGCTACATATCGTACAACGACGATTTGCTTGAACAAGGTAATTGTGTGTTTATTGGTGGCAAAACATTTGTGGTTAGTTACCAAAAAGACGATTTCTTCTCTAATGACAGCCACAATATAGCTCTATACTTAAAGAATTATGCACCTACAAGACTAAATCAGTTATCCCTTGTTACGTGTGTAAAGAAAAGTCTTGGTCACAAATACACATGGGGTGATAGTGTCAGCAAAGCAAAGATTAACAAAGACACTATCATGCTTCCTGTTTGTGCTGATGGTGAGACACCAGACCTAGCAACTATGGAACAAATAGTTGCAGCAGTACAGAAGATCGTCATTGCCGACGTAGCCAAATACACCGCGCGCAATCTTGAAGCCACCCAACAAGTCATCGAAGCCCAAGAAGAACCAGAAGTTGAGCAAAAGATTACCCTTATCCACCCCGAATACCAACCCGGATTTATACCTCTTTATACGCTCCGCGCTGCTTGTGGATATTTCGGAGAAGGTCGTTTGCCCGAAGAGGAAGGTTGGATAGATGCTTCCTGTCTTGTTTTCACACCTGACCCAAAACGTCACTTTGCTGTTCACGCTAAAGGCGATTCTATGCTGCCTAAAATCAAAGATGGCGATATATGTATCTTCGAGTGGTACAATGCCGGTTCACGAAATGGCAAGATTGTCCTCTCACAGATCAGCGAATACGATGATGCTTACGATGGCCGTTATACCATCAAACGCTATCATAGCGAGAAAACCGTTACCGATGAAGGTTGGCAACATTCCAAAGTCGAACTTCAACCGCTCAACCCGGACTTTGACCCAATCGAACTAAGCGAAGATGACGATGTCCGCACTATCGGAATCTTTAAATGTGTGTTATAGGAAATGGATAAAAAATATCAAATATTTGTCAGTTCAACATTTGTTGATTTAAAAGAAGAAAGACAAGCTGTCTTAACAGCGGTTCAAGAAGCAGATGATATCCCATCTGGAATGGAAATGTTTCCTGCAACAGATGAAGAACAATTTAATTTTATTAAGAAAGTTATTAACAATTGCGATTATTATGTAGTTATCATAGCTGGCAAGTATGGTTCTTTGGCAGAGGATGGAGTAAGTTATACAGAAAAAGAATATGATTATGCTGTAAGCCAAAAGATTCCCGTACTGGCTTTCGTGCGAAAAGAAGATGCAATAACCGAGAGAGAAACTGATGCAACGAAAATACAAAAATTAGCACACTTCAAAGAGAAAGTACAAACTGGAAGAATCGTTCGTCAATGGAACAACAAACAAGATTTGGTTTATTCGGTAATTATAAGTTTAAATAAAGAGAAGAGTGAGCATCCAGCAATTGGATGGGTACGTGCAAATCAAGTAATGTCTAATGAAAATCTCGTTGAACTAAGCCAATTACGCAAAGAAGTATCCGAGTTACGGGAATACAAAAGAAAACATGAGGAATACAAGCCATATAATGACATAGCCGGTGTTGATGAGAAGATACGTATTCGAGGGACAAAAACTCATATTTGGAGACAAGAAGTGACATCGCAAAATTGGGAATGCGAGGTCACATGGAAACAGTTGTTTATGAGCATTGCACCTTATTTGTTAGAATGCCCGGACGATCAAAGGGTTGAATCCTTATTAAAAAGTATAGCATATAGTTATGTGGGAAAGCCTACGAGCGATACATTATATATGAATAGCCAAGATTTTCAAACTATAAAAATACAATTTATGGCTCTTGGCTTGGTAAATGTTTCCTATTCGCCAACCACCAAAGGAGATATGGCTTTATTTTGGAATTTGACAGAAGGAGGAAAACAACTAATGATGCAGTGGCGCACTATTAAGACAACCAAGACGAATAATAATAACCCCTTCAAGAAAAGTTAATCACACAATATATAAATACGCCATTAGTTGATGAAATTAAAACCTAAAAATATAGTGCCAAAACCAGAAAATCCATTTAAGGATGATTTGCTCAACCGCAAACAATATGCGGATGTTTTGACGCAGATTGTCAAGAATACTGAAGATGGGTTTACTCTTTCTATAAATGCCGATTGGGGATATGGGAAAACTACATTTGTTAAAATGTGGGATGCTATGTTACAATCGGAAGGGTACAAAACCATCTATTTCAATGCATGGGAGAGTGATTTTGTTGCGGATCCAATGATGGCTTTGATAGATGGTCTGCGGAATACTACATTTGACCAAGATTTTGCTTTTGAGCAACGCCAGCAACTTTCTGCAACCGTTGATACAATAATCGGGATAACGCGGGCTATTCCTGTTATAAAGATTATTGGAGATGTAGGAAAGGCTGTAAAAGATGGCGTAGATCAATGTATAGAAGATACAAATGATTTTCAAAGGACACAAAGTTTACAATCATTGGTTGCAGAATTCAAAGAAAGGCTTTCAAATTATGCTAAAACAATAAGTAAAGATAAACCTCTGATTATATTTGTGGACGAACTTGATCGTTGCAGGCCAGATTATGCTGTGCAGATGCTGGAGCGGATCAAGCATTTCTTTGCGATTGATAATATTATTTTCGTTTTGTCTATTGACAAAAAGGTGCTTTGCAAATCTATAGAAGCAGTCTATGGTGGTCTTAAAATAGATACAGAGGCATATTTGCGTCGTTTTGTGGATATTGAGTTTGACTTACCGGAACCGGATATTGACTCGTTTGCAAAAGCCTTATTTGATCAAAAAGAAATCGGAGAATATTTTACAAATTACTATGACGCAATTAGTGGAGAACATCGCGAAGAAAGACTAAAAGATACTCTTATTGATTGCTTCTTGTCACAAAGTAACAGTCTAAGAGATGTAGAGAAATATTTTAATCGATTGGAGATCATTCTGAATTCTCAAGCCCTTCCTCATGCTAGCGCTGACCTAATCGCTTATTTGTTATATCTATATATGTTCCATCGAGAGGTTTATGAGGAACTACGTCAAATGGATTTAGAAGTGTCTATCATGTGGGGAAGACTTGTGCAACTAATTAATAATCAGCATGTTAATAAAACATCTGATTTGTATAGACGACTTATGTGGATAAGTTTAGAATGTATGGCGTCTTATATCAACGATAAGGATGCCAAAGAAGGATATAATAATAAAGAATATGCTTCTATGCGGGAAGGCAATGGGCTTGAGTGGTTCCCCGAAGAATATAGGAAATGGCTTGTACAAGAACTCACAAATCATAGAAGATCGCGTTTAAAAGATTTATATTCTCATATGGAACTAATTAACGCAAGATTTGATGTAAGAAGAGCAGAATAAAAAACACTAATAATAACCCACCACTATGCCCTGTCCACATAATAATATTGACTGCCCATGTCCCAAAGATTGTCCCCGTCACGGACATTGTTGTGCTTGCGTTGCACATCACAAAGAACACGGGAAGAAACTACCGGCATGCTTGAGGGGGATTGAATGGCAATCTTAGCTTGTGTCTTTTTTAACGACTATTAGTTTAAGCTTGTGTCTTTTTCATGAAACACAACCCACAACAACAAAAAAAAGACACAACCCTACACCACAAAACTAAACAACTGAAAGAACTCTAATCAATGCTACAAACACTGAAGAAATATTTCGGGTATGACTCGTTCCGGCCTTTGCAGCGGGAAATTATTGAGCATGTAGTGGATGGCGGTAATGCGTTGGTGTTGATGCCTACCGGCGGAGGAAAATCGCTTTGTTACCAGATTCCCGCTCTGATGCACAAGGGAGTTGGCATCGTCATCTCCCCGCTCATTTCGCTGATGAAAGACCAAGTGGATGCCTTGCGAGCGAACGGCATCGCAGCCGCGGCCATCAACAGCAACAATTCCGAAGCCGATAACCGGACTATCATTGATTTCTGTCTGCACGGGCAACTGAAACTGCTGTATATCTCGCCCGAACGTTTTGTGGTGGAGCAAAAACGCTTTCTCTCGCGTATTCCGATTGCGCTGTTTGCTATTGACGAAGCGCATTGCATATCGCAATGGGGACACGATTTCCGACCGGAATATACCCAACTCGCTGACATTCGTACCACTTTTCCCGACGTGCCTGTCATGGCATTGACCGCTACCGCGGACAAAGTGACCAAAGAAGATATCCTACAACAACTGAACATCCCGGACGCGCAACAGTTCATCAGTTCGTTCAACCGTCCTAACCTCAGTCTGCAAGTGTGCAGAGGCTACTCAGCCGCCGACAAACTGAAACATATCTTGGCGCTTATCCGTCTTCATCCGCACGAAAGCGGAATCATCTACTGTCTTGCACGCAAAACGACCGAAGAACTGGCAGCAAAACTGCAACTCTATGGCGTTTCGACAGCGGCATACCATGCGATGCTCAGCCCCGAAGAACGTAACCGCGTACAGGACGATTTCGTCAATGACCGCGTGCAAGTTGTATGCGCCACTATCGCTTTCGGAATGGGCATCGACAAGAGCAACGTGCGGTTTGTCGTCCATTACAACCTACCCAAAAGTATCGAGAACTACTATCAGGAGATTGGTCGAGGCGGACGCGATGGACTGCCTTGCGAAACGGTTCTTTTCTACAACCTGCAGGATATAATTCTGCTTAAACGTTTTGCGCAAGAGTCAGGACAAACCGAAATCAACGAAGAGCGGTTGAACCGAATGCAGGAATATGCCGAAGCGCAAGTATGCCGCAGACGAATCTTACTCAACTATTTCGGAGAAGTATCTGAGTGCCAGTGCGAAAACTGCGATGTGTGCAACAATCCGCCCGAACAATTCGATGGCACACGCTACGTACAGATGGCGCTATCCGCCATCACACGAGCCGACGAAAAAGTGGGATTCACTGCCACGATTGATATCCTGTGCGGTAATGCCACCAGAGAAATACTAGCACATGACTATTCGCAGTTCCCCACCTTCGGCGTAGGCAGAGAACTTTCTTTCCGCGATTGGCATGACTATCTTCTGCAAATGCTCCAGATGGGATTGATTGAACTGGATTACAAAGAGAACCGGCATATTCATGTGACAGATTTAGGCAAATCGGTACTGTTCCAAGGCAAGAAGATACAGTTATCCAAGGTTGTCAAAGAGGATCTGCGTGTCAAGAGCAAACGTATAAAAACACCGGTTTTGCCGGCTATACAAACTCTCGAAAAACCAACGCGTTCAGAAGTTAAGCCAACCCCGGTTGAAGACAAAGAACTCTTTGAACGCCTACGTCAATTACGCATACAGATAGCCAAAGAGGAACACCTCCCGCCCTATATCATATTCTCGGACAAAACGCTCCATGAACTCGCCATCTACAAACCGAAAAGCATTGCTGCTTTTGGCACTATTTACGGAGTCGGTGAAAACAAACAAGCCAAGTACGGAGCAATCTTTGTAGAGACCATTACCGGCAAAAAGGAAGAAATAAAAGAGCCATCCAAACAACAGCCGCCGTCCAAATCGCACATGCAGGAACAAAAAGAAGCACATGCAAAGGCATATGCGCCATGGTCGGAGAACGAGGATAAAGAGTTGAAACGCCTCTACGAACAAGGATTTCAAATAAAAGA
>JAFVHA010000074.1 GCA_017478035.1 Paludibacteraceae bacterium
AATTATTATAAGCCACAGACTTATAATTAAGGTGGTTATAGCGCTGAGGTCCCACCCCTTCCCATTCCGAACAGGGTCGTTAAGCTCAGCATCGCCGATGGTACTGCACTGCGTTGTGGGAGAGTAGGTAGCCGCCATTTTTAAGCCCTCGTTATCGCAAGATAGCGGGGGCTTTTAAAATGTCTGTACCTCTCCACGTCGCAGTGCAGTACCGAGGGAACCGATGTGTACTGCCGCGTTGTGCCGGTGAAGGAGTGCCTCGGATGGCACTCCGAGCGAAGCGCCCGAAGACTCCCCAGTCTGAGGGTTTAGCGCGAGCATAGAACAAACAGGTAGCCGCCACTTTCGGAGCCCCGATATCATTTCGATACCGGGGCTCTTTGTTTGTGTCGTCTCCCTTTCTCTCCTTTCCGTTGGGGGCCCCCAGCGTAAACCGAACGCAGTGTTTGCGATGGGGAGAGCGAGCACATCCGAGTACTCCCTACTAAAACGGAGTTTTGGTACATGTATCGAGGATAGTGCGCGCGACAGGTAGCAACCACTCATTTTTTTTTGCACTTTTTCTTGCGTATATAAATAATTTTTCGTACCTTTGCAGCGATAATCAAAAATCATCCATCTTAAATCATCAATCAAAATCATGTTAGTCAAGATCTATAGTGCAGCCCCTGTGGGGATAGATGCCGTGAAAGTGACGATAGAGGTGCACTCTAAACCCGGTTTTGATTTCATGTTGGTCGGACTGCCTGATGTGTCTGTAAAAGAGTCACATGAGCGTATTATAGCCGCGCTGACAATCAATGGCATGGAAGCCTTACATCGCTCCTATACCATCAATATGGCTCCGGCAGACATCAAAAAAGAAGGGGCAGCATTTGACTTGCCTTTGGCTATAGGTATGTTGGCAGGAGGAGAGAAACTGAAGACCAAACTGTTGGCGGATTATATGATTATGGGCGAATTGTCTTTGGATGGTTCTCTGCAACCTATTCGCGGAGCACTTCCCATCGCCCTTTGCGCACGTAAAGAAGGTTTCAAAGGTCTTATTCTGCCTTCTGCCAATGCCGAAGAAGCAGCTGTGGTGGATGGACTGGATGTATATGGTTTGGACTCGCTCCTGGACGTGGTACATTTCCTGAACGGGGAACCGAAAGATGAAATGAATCCCGAAGACAAGTTTGAACCCACACATGTCAACACACAAGCGCTGTTTGACGAACTGGCTTTCCCGGCAGATTTGGATTTTTCGGATGTCAGAGGCCAGTTTAAAGTGCGTCGCGCGGTGGAGATCGCCGCTGCAGGTGGACATAACATGATCATGGTCGGCCCTCCGGGCGCCGGTAAGTCGATGATAGCCAAGCGCATCCCTTCTATTCTGCCTCCGTTGACGCTTGAAGAAGCGTTGGAGACGACTAAGATCCATTCGATTGTGGGACTGACGAACAAACGCAAAGGTGCCGGTAGCGCACTTATCGTAGAGCGTCCGTTCCGAAGTCCGCATCATACTATCACGGATGTAGCACTCGTCGGAGGCGGTACGAATCCGCATCCTGGAGAAATCTCTCTTGCCCATAATGGCGTGCTCTTCCTCGACGAACTGCCTGAATATAAGCGTTCTGCGTTGGAAGTCATGCGTCAACCGCTTGAGGATAGGCATATCACCGTCGCACGTACCAAGGAGACTGTCGATTATCCGGCATCGTTCATGCTCGTGGCGGCGATGAACCCATGTCCGTGCGGCCATTACGGCGAGAACAATCCCGCACATCCGTGTACCTGTACTCCGGCTCAAGTGCATCGTTATATGTCGAAAATCAGCGGTCCGCTTTTGGACCGAATCGATATCCAGTGTGAGATCGAAGCCGTGCCGTACGAACAACTCAAAGACACTCAACCGGGGGAGTCGTCGGCTGTGATGCGCGAACGGGTTCTGAAAGCCAGAGCCATTCAAACGGAGCGGTTCAAGCATAGCAAACTTGTTCATTGTAACGCGATGATGAATGCCAAGATGGTACGGCAGTATTGCGTGTTGGATGATGAATGCGACAAGCTGCTGGAGCTCTCCATGACCAAGCTCGGCCTCTCCGCGCGTGCCTACGATCGTATCCTCAAAGTGGCGCGCACAATAGCTGATATTGACGGCTCGGAAAACATCCAAAAGAAACATATCCTCGAGGCTATTTCATACCGTTCGTTGGATCGTAACACATGGGCCGGTTAACACCCCCCCCATCAATCACAAATCATCAATCATAAATCATAAATCATAAATATATAATCCCATGATTTCCAAACGTTTAGAGGACGCTATCAACGCCCAAATCAATGCCGAGATGTGGTCGGCGTATCTGTATCTGAGTATGTCTGCATATTGTCAGGATAAAGGCTATGCAGGAATGGCAAACTGGTTCGCAATCCAGTTCAAAGAAGAGCAGGATCATGCTCAGATTTTCTACAATTATCTCATCAGCCGTGGTGGTCGTGTCTTGCTCAAAGCCATTGATGCCGTAGACACCGAATGGGCTTCTCCGTTGGCTGCTTTCGAGGCTACCTACAAGCACGAACAGCACGTTACTTCGCTGATTAACAACCTCATGCACATTGCTGTAGAGGAGAAAGACTTTGCAGTGCAGAGTCGCCTCCAATGGTTCATCGATGAGCAAGTGGAAGAAGAAGAGAATGCTGTTGAGATCATCAATAAACTGAAGATGCTGGATGGCAACGGCTATGGCTTGTACATGCTTGATCAGGAGCTGGCCGCTCGCGTCTATGTCACTCCGTCGCCTTTAGCAGCTAAGGCATAAAATCGGTTACAAGATCTGCGAGGTGTGGTTCTTCATATCCACTTTCTCGATGATACGTTCAAGGAGACCTTCGGAATTGAAAACGAAGGTCTTTCTTAATGTTCCCATGCTGACCTTACCGTAGTTTTTCTTCTCGCCCCACGCTCCAAAAGCTTGCAGCATCTCCGTCGTCGGATCACTCAGCAGCGGGAAGGGTAGAGCATATTTCTCTTTGAACTTGATATGTGAAGCCTGGCTGTCCTTGCTCACGCCATACACCTGATACCCCTGCGCAAGAAAAGCATGGTAGTTGTCGCGGATATTACATGCTTCTGCCGTACAACCCGGAGTGGAGTCTTTCGGGTAGAAGTAAATGACTGTTTTTCTGCCGATTAGGTCCTTGTCTGTAACCATTTTACCGGTTTCGTCTGCTGCCGCAAAACTTGGCATTTTGTCTCCAACTTGTAACATAATTATTTGCGTTTTAATGGGTTCCTGACTTATTGATTTTGTTGTTGCATATACTCGCTTAATTGTTCGCGACGAACGGCTTCACGGACAGACTCGTTGGAGTGCATGTCCATGAAGATATCGAAATGATCTCCGAAGATCCGTTTGGCTGTTGGTAAGAATCGCGAACCATCTTCAACTTGCTCAAAACCAATAACTTGCGGTTGGTTGTCTTCGTATCGAAGAGTCATCATTCCCGGGTGACTGCCACCGGAAACTATCTCGAGTGAGTCTCCGATTTGATTATACCAGAACACCCAGAAATCACCCCATACGCACGAATCGGTTTCGTGAACCATCATCAGTGTCGGAACGCAGAGCTCACCTTGCTTGTACTGCGGTGCAATCTCAAGCAGCAGATAATCGCTGATGGCCTGATGTACCGCTTGCTCCTTGCGATTATTGGCTATATACTGAATACAATCAGCCTTGTGCCCGTCAAAATCAGCCATCAACCATTGGCCGTTCACCAGCTCCATGTATAACAAATGCTCCTCGATATCGCTCTCCGGATCAAACGAACCGTCTTCCCATATCTGGCGCACAGAGATAGTGGCAACGGCATGCTCTTTGTCCGTCTGTTCCACCTTAATAACCTCATAATCAGCAATCGTTCCTCCGTTGCCGGTGACGAAATAGTAGAGCCACTCATGATCCATCGCTTCGTGTTGCGGAAGGCGATAAAACATCGTGTCGAGAACCGCATAAAAATCTTCCGTCATGTAGTCGCGCGATTCCTCAAGCAACTCATGATCAGGGATGTAAGCACATAACTCAGCGGCTCGTTCTTCGAGCGTCTGGGGTTTCTGACATGCCGCAAGCGTTACGGCGATGGCTAAGCAAAAGAGGATTCGTTTCATATTCATTTTTGCGGCAAAAGTACGAAAAAATTTGCATATATCAAAATTTTTCTGTAATTTTGCCGCAGAATTGAAAAAAAATAATAGTAACCCACTAAACTCACAGTGTTTATGAAAGAATTAAAAGGAACAAAGACCGAGAAAAACCTCATGGAGGCTTTTGCCGGTGAATCAATGGCACGTAACAAGTACACGTATTTTGCTTCGAAGGCAAAGAAAGACGGATTCGTGCAGATCAGCAAGATCTTCGAAGAGACCGCAGCCAACGAGAAAGAGCATGCAGAACTCTGGTACAAATACCTGAATGGAGGCAAGATCAGCGACACCGCTGCCAACCTCGCAGACGCTGCTGCAGGTGAGAATGCCGAGTGGACGGACATGTATGCACGCATGGCGAAAGAGGCAGAAGAAGAGGGATTTATCGAGATTGCTGCCAAGTTTGCGATGGTAGGCGAGATTGAGAAACATCACGAGGAGCGCTATCGCAAGTTGCTCAAGAATATCGAGGATAAGGTTGTCTTCTCGCGTGACGGCGACTGCATCTGGCAGTGCTCTAACTGTGGACATATCGTAGTCGGCAAGGCAGCTCCGGAAGAGTGTCCTGTTTGCCACCATGCCCAAGCTTATTTCCAATTATTCGCCGAAAATTATTGATTATGATGGCACTCCTTTTTTCCCTCATTACGCTCCCGTACGCGCCAAATGCGCTCGAGCCGGTGATCAGTCAGGAAACGATTGAATATCACCATGGTAAGCACCTGCAGACCTACGTGGATAACCTTAACAAACTCATTGCCGGAACGGAGTTCGAAGCCATGCCGCTGGAGCAGATTGTCGCCAAATCGCAAGGCGCTATCTTCAACAATGCCGGACAGATCCTCAACCACAATCTGTACTTCCTCCAGTTCCAACCTTACACCATTGAGCAATCATCAATCATCAATCATCAATTGCCTATCATTCAGGCCATTGGTCGCGATTTCGGTTCCTTCGATGCCTTCAAGGCGGAGTTCGAGCAGAAAGGTACTACGCTCTTCGGTTCAGGATGGGTATGGCTCGCCGCGGACAAGGATGGCAAACTTGTCATCACGCAGGAGCCCAATGCAGGAAATCCTGTTACCAAAGGTCTCAAGCCGCTGCTGACGATGGACGTCTGGGAGCATGCTTATTACATCGATTATCGTAACCGTCGCGCAGCTCATCTCCAATCCCTCTGGCAGATCATCAACTGGGGCGAAATCAACCGTCGTTATACCGAATAATTGTCGATTTTTGTTGCAAAATCAACATTTTTGAAAGAATTTCCCATATATATTTGCATATATGGGATTTTTTTTGTATTTTTGCCGCTCGATTTGTTATGCGTGTATATGTGCGGAGCGCACATAGCGCATGTGTAAAAGAAGGATATAAATCAAAAACACGATGGTAGGCTACATGCCGTAGTTAGTGTAAGCACTTATTAGTC
Source organism: Paludibacteraceae bacterium (assembly GCA_017478035.1). Lineage (GTDB taxonomy): Bacteria > Bacteroidota > Bacteroidia > Bacteroidales > Paludibacteraceae > Colicola. The sequence goes on from JAFVHA010000074.1 coordinate 5,622, forward strand.
CGCTTGTATGCAAGCATCCAGACGCACTACTAATAACTTCCACTTCGTCCAACGGGGTTGAACTACCATCTTGCAAAAACGCACTGCGTTTACAAAAAAGCGCTACGCTTTCAAAAACAACCCAGTGCGTCAAGACAGAAAAGAAAACAACACATACACCCCGCGTTGAAAAAATGTTTTTGGGAGTGGAATGCAATGGAACGCTTTTTTGAATTGTTTTTGTAAAGCGGTTTAATATATGGAATATATGATGATAACGTATGAGATAGATATGGAAACTTGTTTACGATAGGTATCTCAATCGGTATCATGAGAACCGAAGGGTTAACCGCTGCGTTTTTTGGTTTACTAATAAAAAGAATTTAAAGAGAAAAATATATGGCAACAGCTATTGAGTTTGAGCATGTGAGTAAGCAGTATAGGCTGGGATTGGTGAGTACAAAGACCCTCAGCCACGATATACGTAGATTCTGGATCACGAACATTCTCGGCAAAGAGGACCCGTACCTCAAGATTGGCGAAACCAACGACCGTGCCTCCAAGGGCAACTCCGAATACGTCTGGGCGCTGCGCGATATTGACTTCAAGGTCGAGCAAGGCGACGTCGTCGGAATCATTGGCAAGAACGGTGCCGGAAAATCAACGTTACTTAAACTCCTCTCCCGCGTAACAGGTCCTACCACCGGCACTATCCGTGCCCATGGACGCATAGGCTCCTTGCTTGAGGTCGGCACAGGCTTCCACGGTGAGATGACGGGTAGGGAAAATATCTTCATGAACGGCGCCATACTGGGCATGAGCAAAGCGGAGATACAGAGCAAACTGGATGAGATCATCGACTTCAGCGGTTGCGAACGCTATATCGACACGCCGGTCAAACGGTACTCGTCGGGTATGACGGTGCGACTGGGATTCGCGGTGGCAGCGTTCCTGGAGCCGGAGATACTGGTGGTGGATGAAGTGCTCGCCGTCGGCGATGCCGAGTTCCAAAAGAAAGCCATCGGCAAGATGAAAGACGTCAGCCAAGGCCAAGGCCGCACCGTCCTCTTCGTGAGTCATAATATGGGTTCTATCCGAAGTCTATGCAAAAGAGGCATATTGCTGGAGAATGGAAGTATCAAAGCGGACGGAGAGGTGAACTCTATCTGCGATATGTACCTTTCCGACTCGCTCGTGAACCTCGGCGCAGCTTGGGAGCGCCCCTTCAATCCCGACAAGGATTTTCAGATTACAAAAGTGGAACTGCTGGATAGCAAGGGCGAAGGGAAGAACCTCTTCTCCTGCGATGAAGAATGGCATATCCGCATGACTGCGCATGTGAAGCAGCGCATCCCGGGCATTTATGGTTATCTCCAGTTCACGAAGGCTGATGGCGTAGCTGCATGGGTGTCGGATAGCAATGATATCATCATGAATAAGCTCGAGACATTGCCGCTCGGCGAATCGCAGATAGACATCACTATCCCGAAACGCACCCTTGCCCCAGGCAGTTATTCTGTGTACCTCAATTTTACAAGTGGCCAGAATATCACCGGTTTCAATGTTGATTCGCCAATGGATGTATGTGTATTCGGTATGACGGATGATCATTCGTATCGAGGAGATGCTCGTGGCGGATATTTGAGTACATTGTTGGATTGGAAAATAAATTAATGCAATTATGCTGAACAATAAAGTTGTTTTGATTACCGGTGGGACCGGGAGTTTTGGAAAGAAGTTTGTGGAGGTTGTACTGCGTGATTATCCGCAAGTGAAGAAGTTGATTGTGTATTCGCGCAATGAGCAGAACCAGTTGGATATGCAAACACAGTTTCCCGATACAACCTATCCGGCTATGCGCTATTTCATTGGGGATATTCGCGATGCGGAGCGTCTGAGACGTGCTTGTGAGGGTGTGGATGTGATTATCCATGCTGCGGCCATACGGAATGTGAACACTGCGACGTACAATCCGGATGAATGCATCAAGACCAACATCCTTGGTGCGCAGAATGTCATCAATGCAGCCTTGGCATGCGGTGTGCATGATGTGATCGCCTTGTCCTCTGAGAAGGCATGCGCTCCGACAACATTATACGGAGCGACTAAGTTGACGAGCGATAAGCTCTTTACGGCAGCCAATAACCTGAGCGGAACGAAGGATATCCGTTTCTCGGTGGTAAGGTTCAGTAGCGTATTAGGCGGTTCCGGTAGTGCATATCCTATCTGGAAGCAAGCTTTGGACCAACGCAAAACCACCTTGCCGGTGACGGATAAGCAGATGACTCGGTTTAATATCTCCATGGTTGAGGCTGTGCAAACAGTTCTGTTTGCATTAGAGCATCATGTAGGAGGCGAGATTTTTGTGCCTAAATGCATGTCTTATCACATCACCGATTTGGCAAAGGCGATGGCTCCTTCGTGCCAATTAGAAGAGACTGGGTTGCGTACCAATGAGAAACTGCATGAGGAGTTGATAACGAATGCGGATGCGCAAGATACGATTGACTTAGGCAATTACTATGCCATTTTACCGGCAGTAACATTCAACCACTCTCGCGAAGAGATGCTGCAACATCATGGAGCTCGATTCGTAGCATCTGATTTTCATTATTGTTCAGATAAGAATACGCAGTGGGATAGTGTTGATACGCTGCGTGCAAAGATTAAACGTTATATAGATCATAATTTTGAAGCAAAATGATAGAACATCCAATTTCGTATGGACATCAGCTGATAACCGAAGAGGATATACAGGCAGTAGTGGAGACGTTGAAGTCCGACTACTTGACGCAAGGTCCGCGGATACCGCAGTTCGAGAAGGAGTTTGCGGCATATCTGGGTTGCGAGTATGCTTGTATGGTGAGCAACGGAACGGCAGCCTTGCATCTGTGCGCCATGGCGCTGGATATTCAGCCGGGAGATAAGGTGATTACGACCCCTATCACGTTTGTGGCAAGTGCTAACGGATTTCGTTATCAAGGTGCGGAAATCACGTTCTGCGATATCGATAGCAGAACCTTCCTGATGGATCTCGATAAGCTGGAGGAGATACTGAAGGCATCGCCGAAGGAAACGTATAAGGCTGTGGTGCCGGTGGACTTTGCCGGATACCCAATAGACGAGGAGCGTCTGCATCAACTCGCACAGGAGTATGGTTTTGCTACGGTGATTGACTGTTGCCATGCTCCGGGAGGCAGCTGGACGGATAGCAAAGGCGAGAAGCAGATGATAGGTAACTGCAAGTATGCGGATTTGAGCGTATTCTCGTTCCATCCGGTGAAGCATATCGCAGCCGGAGAGGGTGGTTGTATCACGACCAACCGCAAGGACTTGTATGAGAAAGTGGCGCTGTACCGCACCCATGGTATCACCAAAGATCCGGAGCGGTTGACGCGCAACGACGGAGGCTGGTACTATGAGATGCAGGAGTTGGGATATAACTATCGTATTACGGAGTTCCAAGCAGCGTTGGCAAGCAGCCAGTTGAAACGTCTGGATTGGAGTATTGAACGACGCAACGAAATCGCACGAAAATACGATGAAGCATTACAAAACTTACCTATTTTGACTCCGTTCAGACAAGAAGGAATTATCCATGCCTTCCATTTGTATGTAATAGAAGTTCATCCGATGCAACGTAAAGCGTTGTATGATTATCTGCGAGAGCATCAGATCTACTCGCAAGTGCTTTATATCCCGGCTCATACGATGCCGTACTATAAATCGATAGGCCACAAAGATGGCGAATGTCCGGTGGCAGAGGATTACTACAAGCGATGTCTCGCATTACCGATGTATCCGTCTTTGACAGATGAGGAGCAGCAGTATGTCATCGACACTATATGGGATTTCTATGTAAAATGCGGAAGCGAAGCAAAACCAATGTGTGAGGAATGAAAAACTTGTGTATCATACCTGCCCGCGGAGGAAGCAAGCGTATTCCGCGTAAGAATATCAAGGAGTTCCTTGGTAAACCTATCATTGCGTATTCCATAGAAGCCGCATTGAAGAGTGACCTTTTCGATGAAGTGATGGTTTCGACAGATGATAAAGAAATTGCAACTATTGTAGAGCAATATGGCGCATCAGTCCCCTTTATGCGCAGTGCAGAAACGGCAAATGATTTTGCGACTACTGCGGATGTGCTGAATGAGGTGCTATCAGAATATAAGAAACGTGGACAGATCTTTGATAATCTCTGTTGCATCTATGCTACAGCACCGCTTATTGCATCGCAAGATATCGTTGATGCCTATAATCGCCTGTCACAAGGCGATTTCGCCTATGTCTATCCAGTAGTGCAGTTTTCTTACCCAATTTGGCGTTGCTTGGATGTAGCGGATGATGGTTCTATGAAACGTCATTGGCCGGAATATGAGAACAGCCGCTCACAAGATTTACCAAAGGAGTATCACGATACAGGTACTTTCTATTGGTATAAACTGCAACAGGGTACATTGACATCCGGTAAAATAGGCGCTATCATCGTCCCGGAAGATCGAGTGCAAGATATCGATACTGAGACCGACTGGAAACTCGCAGAAATGAAATATAGATTGTTGAATGGCAAACAAGCGTAAAATATATTTTCGTGCAGATGCCGGACCGGAGATAGGGTATGGGCATTATATCCGAAGTTTGGCATTGACAGATTTGTTAAAATTATTATTTATTTTTGAAAAAAAATAACAGCAGTAATATGGCAAAAACAAGTAAAAGTATGGTAAAAAAACCATACATAACAATTCAGAATGTAGGACCAATTAAAGACATTACTTTACCTTTGAACAGAGTTAATGTTCTTATTGGACCGCAAAGTAGCGGTAAGAGTACTATCGCAAAGTTGCTTAGTTTTTGTTCTTGGTTGGAAAAAGAGATGATTATTACTCAAAAATCCATCAAGACAGATGAGGAATATATTAAAAATAACCTCTTTGATTATCATCGAATTGGGTCGTACTTTAATGAAACCTCTGTAGTTACATATGAGGATGATTGTATGAAATTTTCATTCTCTAAAATGCGTGCGACAACGAAGAAATGTGATAATTTTGCAGATTCTCTCTCTCATAAAACAGCATATATACCCGCAGAGCGTATTATGGCTGCAATACCTAATGTGCGCTCATTCCAATTATTCCATTCTAGCCTCCAAACATTTTTGTTTGATTGGTGGAAGATGGGGCCAATTTTTACAAAGGACAAGGCGATAGTTATTCCCGATACTGGAGTTAGTTATTATTATGACCCTAAAACAAGTAGTGATGTGGTAAAGTTGCCCAATGGGAGAGAACTTGATTTAAGAGAAGCAAGTAGTGGTTTGCAATCTCTCATCCCGATGTATGTATATTTAAAATATGTGACAGAGTGGGTATATGAACATGAGGATGTTCAATCTTTTGATAGAAGTAAAACCTATGACCAAGCACTTGTTAGGCGAATAGCATCAACGGGTAATACTCCAATGTCTGACGATGAAATTGACAAATACATTGAAGCAATGAAACCTACTGTTTCTATGGAGCAAATGCTTCAATTGGCTCGCAATTATCGTGCACATGGACTAAAATTGCCAAATATGATGGAGGAACTTGCTATATTTGCAGATAATATTACGCATGCGCACTACACAAATATTATTATAGAAGAGCCGGAGTTGAACTTATTCCCACATACTCAGATAGAGTTCCTATACGCGTTGCTGAGAATGTTCAAATCAGACCGTGATACAATGCTTATTACAACTCATAGTCCATACCTCTTATTTGCGCTTAATAATTGTTTAATGGGAGGATTAGTAAGTTCGCGAATTGGAGAAACTCAGAAAATGCAAATGTTATCTCATGAAGTATGGATTGATCCAAAGATGGTATCTGTATATGAATTACATGATGGAGAATTAAAACCTATCCAAGATGGAGATGGTATTTTGCTTAATAATTATTTAAACAAAGCTCATCAACAACTTGCATCTGAATATCTTGCAATGCTTTCATATTATGAGTCTGGGAAGTAAAATAAACGCAGTTCAAGTTTCATCTTCATCGGTATACAATTATCCGATGATATACATAGCTGACTTTACTGAAAGAACAAAAATGCTACCAGTAAAACGGCACGTGGAGATTACTAACTTTCAACAACAAGAACCATCTGGAGTATCATTAATGGATAGTCTCATTATCCATAATGATGATCAGTATAATGTAGAGGTTGTACAATTAGATGATTCTGTATATCATAATATTAATACTATCCGTATTCACCACGATTGGCACTGTGAAGGTTGTTTCTCAATTTTAGATAAGCAACCGCCTCTATGGATAGCCATGATGGAGTTGAAAGATTGTATTCCTGGTTCGCCTAATTTGCTTAAACATGCACTAAAAGCTAAAAGGCAGATATATAATGTTATTCAAGATTTAAGATCAAGAGGCATTATTACATCGGAACGGCTATATGGCATAATAAGTTGGCCGCAGGTAAAAACCTCTTTTAATAGTATGATAACGGGTGCAGATATTATAACTGCTACAAGAATAAAGAAGTTTACTGGAGTGACATTTTATGGTTCAAACGAGGCATACATAATTAGTAAAGAATTATTGCAGCCGAAATGAAATATAAAATACTGAATGGCAAGTAAGCGTAAAATATATTTTCGCGCGGATGCCGGACCGGAGATAGGATACGGGCATTATATTCGGATTTTGGCTTTGGCTGATATGCTGAAGCAAGATTTCGATTGCACGATGTTTACGCAAACACCGACAGATTACCAGTTGCGGGAATGTGAGACTGTATGTCCTATCGTGGCTTTGCCGAAGGACGATTCGAAGTTCGATACGTTTTTAGACTATCTGAGGGGCGATGAGATAGTGGTATTGGATAACTACTTCTATACTACGGACTATCAGCGTGCGATCAGAGCAAAGGGATGCCAATTGGTGTGCATAGACGATATGCACGATAAGCATTATGTAGCCGATGCGGTAATCAATCATGGTTGCTTAGATAAGTCGCTCTTTGACGTAGAACCCTATACGCGCTTGTGTCTCGGAATGGATTATGCACTGCTGCGTCGTCCGTTCCGAAATCCGAAAACGTGCGATAGAGTACCTAATTCGTACGC
>JAFVHA010000001.1 GCA_017478035.1 Paludibacteraceae bacterium
ATGGGTAATGAGTTCGGTCATCCCGAGTGGATCGATTTCCCGCGGGAAGGCAACGGATGGAGCTATAAATACGCCCGTCGTCAGTGGAGTCTCGTCGATAACCCCAATTATTTCTTCGCCGACCTCAACCGTTTCGATGAGGCGATGATTCAACTGCTCAAGGAGCATCTTCTTATCCAGAATCCGACGGCGGAGGAGAAGAAATACAATGTGGGCAAACACCTACCGTGGGTAATGAAATGGTGGGATAACGAAGGTGACCAGATTGTGGCGTACCAACGTGGTGACCTGCTCTTTATCTTCAACTGGAACGGACAGAAATCCTTCCCGGACTACGGCATCCTCGTGCCCGAAGGCAAGTACAAAGTGGTGCTCAACACCGATGCAAAAGAGTTCGCCGGTTTCGGTCTGGCGGACGACAGCGTGGAGCACTTAACCAACTACGACCCGCTCTACGACAAGGACGGCAAGGGATGGCTCAAGATGTACCTCCCTGCCCGTAGCGCCGTGGTTCTCAAAAAAATAGATTAATATGAAAAAATCATCAATCATGAATTATAAATCATCAATCATCATCGCGCTCTGCGCGTTGATGCTTGTTGCTTGCCACAAGAAACCCGCTCAGTCGGAACAAGATCAAGAGCAACAACAAACAGAATCATCAATCAACAATCAGCAATCATCAATCAATAAGTACATCGACATCACCGGTGTGACGCTCGAAGGAACGGAGTTCTCGCTCAGCGAAATGGTCGGTCAGTCCGACTATGTGCTGCTTGATTTCTGGGCCACTTGGTGCAATCCATGCCGGCAGTTGATGCCTGTTCTGTATGATATCTACCTTCGTTACGGAGGGGACCGCTTCGAGATCCTCAGTTGCAGCTTGGATAAGGAAGATGCCCCGTGGAGAGAGTATCTCTTCGAGACGCGTTTCCCGTGGCAACAGATTCGCGAGGATGCCAATCATCCCTGTGCCGACAAGTATAACGTACAGTATATTCCGCATACGATCCTGATCGATAAGGAAGGGAATATCGTAGCCGTGGATATTGAGGAACCCGATCTGGAAGCCATCCTCCTCGGCGAATAAATGGCTAAATAATTAAATGACTAAATAAATCGTAAATTGTAAATGACTAAATAGTAAATGAATTTATGCGAGTAATTATCGAACCTTCGTATGACCTGCTGAGCCAGTGGGCTGCGAATTATGTAGCAAAACGTATCAATGAGTTTGATCCCAAAGAGAGCAAACCGTTTGTATTGGGTCTTCCGACCGGTTCTTCGCCGCTGGGCATGTACCGTGCGCTTATCGAACTCAACAAAGCCGGGAAAGTGTCCTTCCGCAATGTGGTAACGTTCAATATGGACGAGTATGTCAACCTGCCCGAAGAGCACCCCGAGAGTTATCACAGCTTCATGTGGAATAATTTCTTCAGCCATATTGACATCCGCAAGGAGAACGTCAATATCCTCAACGGCAATGCTTCCGACCTCGTAGCTGAGTGCGCACGCTATGAGCAGAAGATCAAAGATATCGGCGGTATCCATCTCTTCCTCGGAGGTATCGGTCCTGACGGGCATATTGCGTTCAACGAACCGGGCTCGTCCCTTTCCAGCCGTACCCGTAAGAAAGAGCTGACCACCGACACGATCATCGCCAACAGCCGTTTCTTCGACAACGATGTCAATAAAGTGCCAAAGACCGCGCTCACCGTAGGTGTAGGAACCGTCATGGACGCCAAAGAGGTGTTAATCATGGTGAATGGTCATAACAAAGCCCGTGCGCTCCAGCACGCTATCGAAGAGCCGATCAGTCACATGTGGACCGTTTCTGCGCTCCAGATGCACCAGCACGGTATCATCGTCTGCGACGAGGCTGCCTGCGAGGAACTCAAAGTGGGCACCTTCAACTACTTCAAGGATATTGAGAAAAATAACCTTGATCCCGCTACACTTTTGTAGTTCTTCCGCGTCAAATACGCTTTTGTTGTACTTACGGGGGTTGAAATTAACAAGTGATGAAAAATAGTAATCTTAAATTTATGTCAATCCTGTTGCATCTTGCAATAGGATTGACTTGTTTTGCCCAGACTCATTTCTCGGGCATTGTGAAAGACACAGGCGGCGAGCCGCTTATTGGCGTAAGCGTCACATGGGGAGAAGGTCAGGGAACGAGTACTGACCTGAATGGCGAGTTCAGTATAGAGGCGCCGCAGGATACCAAACTGACATTTTCCTACATGGGTTTCCGGAGTATCTCTGCCTTTGCCGGCGAAAACATGGTTGTTACCATGGAAGAGGACGTAACGACTCTCGAAGATGTCGTAGTAATCGGTTATGGTACCACGAGCCGGAAAGATCTGACGGGATCCGTTTCTTCCGTCAGCGGAGAGGAACTGACTTCTGTTCCCGTAGCCGATGTCACGCAGGCTATTCAGGGCCGGATAGCGGGTGTGAGTATCAGTACGCAGGACGGTCGGCCCGGTGCCGGTTCCTCTATTCGTATCCGCGGAGGAGGATCAATCACCCAGTCGAACGACCCCCTCTTCGTGGTGGACGGAGTAATAGTGAGTGATATAAGCGACATCCCCGCGGATAACATAGCGAGCATAGATGTGCTCAAAGATGCCGCTTCCACTGCAATATACGGTGCACGTGGAGCGAACGGAATAATCCTTATTACCACCAAAAGTTCCGACGGGCAGCAGAAGGTGAAGATCAGTTATAACATGTACTATCAGCTAAAGACGAACGCCCGTAAGTTGAAGACGCTTAACGCGTACGATTATGTAAAGTACACGTGGGCGTACGCGCAGGCGTACGGAGACTCGTATGGGGACAATGTCGCCAAATATTTCGGTTTAGGCAGCGCCTACGGAAACCATCTGGAGGAATACCGCGATTTCACGGTACATGATTATGTGGACGAGATAGTAGGCAATGCCGGCAGTTGGAACCACGATGTGACAATCAGCGGTGGTACTGCATGGACCAAATACTATGCCGCTTTCAACTATTCCACCGACGGCGGATTGCTGCGTAACACAGGTTTTACCCGGTGGAACGGCAACATTAAAGTGAGCCAGAAAATTCTTGAGAGCCTTCATGTGGATGCAGATATACGCTATACAGAGCGTAATTACAAGGGTATAAAAGACATGTATGAGTTGGCCACTTCGGCGTATAGGTTCCGACCGATAGATGTGCCTTTAGGCGAAGATAATACCGGTCTTTTCGGTAACGGAGATACGTATATGGAGCTGTCCAATAGTCCGACCGCGGTGCTCAATAACTATCAAAATACCGTCAAGCGAATCCGTCTGACGGGTACCATCGGACTTACATGGGTTCCCGTCAAAGGTCTGACAGCCAAGACAGAGGTCTCCTTGGGACGGTATTGGAACGAGACCGATTACTGGGACGGAGGCCATTTCTCCGGCATTACCGCAGCGAAACTCACGCAAGCCAAAGGTTCTAATATCCGCTGGACTACTACGCTGAGCTATCAGGTACAAGGCTTGGGGGACGCCCATCGCCTGTCTTTCCTCGCCGGCAACGAATTGCTGTCCGGCAAATCCTCTACCAGCCATATCTACGGAGCCGGATACCCGAAACAATACGACTTGGATCTGGCGATGGCGCGTCTGTCACTCACAGACCCGACCCTCGGGCAGGACGAGTTCGGCAACGTGATCGGCGTACCGACACGCACCCTGTCCTGGTTCGGACGCATCAATTATGACTTATTGGACCGGTATCTCTTTACCGTCACCTTCCGTGCAGACGGTAGTTCCAAGTTTGCTCCGAAGCATCACTGGGGTTATTTCCCCGCCGCGGCAGCCGCCTGGCGAATCTCCGAAGAACCCTTCATGAGCGGCGCTTCAAGATGGTTGGACAACCTCAAACTGCGTCTGTCATGGGGTATGTCCGGTTCGGATAATATCGATCCCTCGTTATGGCAGAACGGCTTATGGACCAGTGCGACCACTACCATAGACGGCGTCTCAACGAACATATACAAACCCGCCGAACTGATGGGAAACAGCAATCTCAAATGGGAGAAAACCATCAGCCGCAATATAGGTCTGGACTTCGGTTTCTGGAACGGCCGCTTGCGGGGAACGATTGAGGGGTATTGGAATACGACCAAAGATATCCTGATGCGCGTGCCCGTGGACGTTACAACAGGTTACAGTTACCAGTATCAGAATATCGGCCAGACCTCCAACAAAGGTGCGGAAATATCCCTGCATGCAGATCTGTACCGTTCCCGGGATTTGAAAATAGGCATTGATATTACCTATAACTACAATAAGAACAATATTGACAAACTCGCGCCGGACGTCATTGCCGACACGCATACCAACTGGGGTTCTACCACGCGTAAACCCAATTACGACTACGTCATCCGTAGTGGTCAACCGGTCGGCTCGATATACGGATTTGTGAGTGACGGTTTCTACACCGTGGATGATTTCGACATGAATGTCTATAACGCTACCAAGCAGTGGAAGTTACGTGAAGGAATTCCCGACTTGGTGGACGTAACGAACTACTCCGCCGGAGGGGAATTCAAAAACAAAGCGCAGAACGCCTTCCCGGGTATGGTCAAGTTCAAGGACGTGAATGGAGACGGCGTAGTGAACAATGACGATGCGGCCATCATTGGTCATGCTATTCCGGAACATACCGGCGGCTTCAATATCTTCCTCACATGGAAAGGACTGGATTTTGCAGCCGGCTTCATCTATCAGATAGGAGGTAAGGTCTATAACGCCAACGCGATGTACTCGATGATGGGCAACAAAGACCTCTCGCTCGGAGCTAACCGCCTGTCGTTCATCGCCCAAGCATGGCAGATGTACGATATCGACGCTTCGGGAAACCTTGTAGTTGTGACCGATCCGGACGGACTGAGGGCGCTTAACGCCAACGCGCAGTACGGACTCCCTTATTGCGAGTACGGTATAGTCTCCTCGGATTTTATTGAAGACGCCTCGTACTTGCGTCTGAATACGCTTACGTTAGGTTATACTTTCCCGGATAAATGGATGCAGAAAGCGAAAATCAGCAAACTCCGCGTTTATTTCACAGGCGGTAACTTGTTCTGCATAGCCGGATATAAGGGACTCGATCCCGACGTGAACACCACTCCTACTACGGGAGGTTTCCCCACACCGGGGTATGACTATCTGGCCTATCCCAAGGCGCGCACGTTCACTTTCGGTCTTAACCTTTCATTCTTCTAAGCCATATGAAAAGAAATGTCTATATAATTTTGATATGTATGCTCGCCGGGATTTTCCCTGCCTGTCATGATTTTTTGGAAACCCACTCGGCATCCACGATGGATGGTGATTTTGTGACTTCTTCCGAGGCGAATATCCGCCTGGCAATGAGCGGCTTGTACGAGACTTGGCGTGATTGCGCGCAAGGCAAAGTGTTCGGTGACGGACTATGGTACGGAGCCGATGTGCCCGGTTCGGACATCACCCGCCATCCCGAAGCGTTCGCTAACCAGCCGGGCAGACACTGGCCCGAATGTCTCTATCAGAACGGTAACTACGCCTCTCAGTATGGCCTCTTGTCCTATCTGAAGGAGGATGATATCTTCGCCGCTCTCTATAAGATCATCGCTGTCTCCAATGCGATTACCGAAGCAATCGAATCCCGCGACGACTACGAGTCGATGATTAACGGCAAGCCTTCGGAGATGGGGCAGTTATACGGCGAAGCGGTCGCCATGCGTGCAACTGCTTATCGAGAGTTGCTCAAGAACTTCGGAGACGTGCCCTATAACACCCGGATAGGCGAGGTGGCACAAGGACTGGTCGGACGCGACTGGATCTATGAGAAATGTCTGGAGGAGTTGCAGAAAGTAGAGCCCGTCATGAGTCCCGTGAATATCAAAAGCCGCTTTTCACAGACCTATGTGGACGGTCTGATCGGGCGCATGGCACTCGAAGCGGGCGGCTATCAGACACGACGAAACGACATCGAACGCAAAGATCTGAAAGGGAACACCATTACCTATGAGCAGTTAGGAACAGTCAATAATGATGCAACCTATGCCCGCCGTACCGATTGGCAGCGTTTTTATACTCTGGCGAAAAACTATTTCCACAAAGCGTTTGACGAGCATCGCGGAACGGCTGTTTTCCATGATAAAGACCCGCGTGCGGATGAGGCGAACGGACGAATATACAACAACCCCTACCAGTATTTCTTCCAGCAGATGATGGACGGAGATGGTATGTACGCGGACGAGTCGATATACGAATATCCCATGCAGCAAGGCATCGTCAATGATGCCCGTCCGTACTCTTTCGGACGACCTTCCAACGGCGGCTCCAAGAACGCTTATCCCTGCAAAGCCTACGGACAGGGACGCGTCAATCCGGCTTTCTATTACGGTGTCTTCGATCCGCAGGACAAACGCCGCGACGTAGCCGTCACCGTCACAGGTTCCGATGGTGCAGGTAACGAGAAACTGATTCCTTTTGTGCCTAACTCCAAAGCCAACGGCGGAGGACTCTCCTTCAATAAATGGGACGAGAACCGCCAGGCTCATCCTTGGGTGAAAGCACAACGAATGTCCGGCATCAACGGCCCCTACATGCGCCTCTCGGAGATGTACCTCGGCTATGCTGAGGCTTGTGCCGCTTTGGGCGAAAACGGCGAAGCGCGTGCCTACCTGGACTTGATCCGTAACCGTGCTTTCGGAGATGCCGCAAAGGCGAAAACAGACGCTTTCATCGCACAGGAAGGATCGCTCCTCAATGCCGTCATACAGGAACGGGGATTTGAGTTCGCGGCCGAGGGGGACAGACGCTTTACACTCATCCGGACAGGACTTCTGCCTGCGAAAATCAAATATATCAAGGAGTTGACACGCGCGATGATTGACGGACTCAAGACGAACGGCTATTACACCTTCGAGAACGGCAACACCATCAGCAACACCGTCTATACCAAGATGGTGAACGCCCAAAAACAGAAAGGTTACCGCCTTACCGCCCAATGCCCCGAAGGACAGGAGGATGATCCTCTGCTCTTCCCGGGATGGCGCGGACAGAATGATGATTGGGAACAATTTGGCTGCGAATATACAGGAGATACCTTGACCAATCTGGCTATCAAAGGACTCTTCAAACCCCTCAGCGACAATGAAATAAGTGCGTTGGAGGCCGAGGGATACAAAGCACAAGCATGGGGTTCCGATATCGTCAAGTATGAAGATGAGTATTACACCTATCTCTTCTACGATTACGACTATACCAAAGCGCCGATTTACCTCTGGCCATTTACCCCGCAGATACTCTCTGTCGGCGGTTTCCAAAACGGATACGGATTCAAGAACGAGTAACTTGTTTTGGGAGTCCAATAGCTATCAATTTTGCATATTTATGCCCTAAAACTTGCACAAGTCAAAAAAAAGCAGTAATTTTGCAAGCAAAATTGTTTTTAAGAAAAATAGAAACTATATTTTATGGAAATCTATAATTCGCTAACTCGTCTCAAGGAGACGTTCAAACCCTTGCATGAGGGACATGTGGGCATGTATGTCTGCGGCCCTACCGTGTACGGAGATGCCCATCTGGGACACGCACGTCCCGCCATCACGTTCGATATCCTATATCGCTACCTGCAGCACCTCGGTTATAAGGTGCGCTACGTGCGGAATATCACGGATGTCGGACACCTGGAGAACGATGCGGATGCCGGTGAGGACAAGATTGCCAAGAAAGCCCGGCTCGAACAACTCGAGCCTATGGAGGTCGTGCAGTACTACACCAACCGCTACCATCGTGACATGGCGGCGCTGAACGTACTTCCTCCTTCCATCGAGCCTCATGCCTCGGGCCATATCATCGAGCAGATAGCCTTCGTGCAGAAAATCCTCGACCGCGGCTACGCATATGTCTCCAACGGCTCCGTCTATATGGACGTCGAGAAATATGCCAAGGATTATCCGTACGGTAAACTCTCCGGACGTAACCTCAACGACATCGTCACCGAGACCCGTGAACTGGACGGACAGGAGGAGAAAAAGCACAGTTACGACTTCGCTCTTTGGAAGAAAGCCGCACCGGAACATATCATGCATTGGCCTTCGCCTTGGTCAGAAGGTTTTCCTGGATGGCACATGGAGTGCTCCACGATGGGCACCAAGTACCTCGGTGAACGGTTCGACATCCACGGCGGCGGACTCGACCTCATCTTCCCGCACCACGAAGCGGAGATAGCACAATCCTGCGCCGCCCTCGGACATGAGACAGTACATTACTGGATGCACAACAACATGATTACCATTGCCGGAAAGAAGATGGGGAAGAGTTATAATAACTTCATCACCCTCGAGCAGTTCTTCAGCGGTAACCATCCGCTCTTGAGCAAGCATTTCGGACCGATGATCATCCGTTTCTTCATCCTCCAGGCGCACTATCGCTCGACGGTGGACTTCTCCTCCGAAGCCCTTGAAGCTGCCGAGAAAGGTCTCCAGCGCCTCCAGGAAGCCTATGCACGCTTATTAAAAATAAAGCCATCTGCGGAGACCACTCCCTCCCTTTTAGGGGAGGGTCGGGGAGAGGCTCCTCTTCGTCAGCGTTGCGCTGAAGCCATGGACGACGACCTCAATACGCCGTTCGTCATCGCCGCGTTGTTCGACAGCGTACGGGCTATCAATACCGTTTGGGACGGAAAAGGTACGATCAGCGAAGCCGACCTCAACGAACTGCGTGATGTCTGGAAAACCTACGCCATCGACATCCTCGGTCTCCGTCTGGAAGAGGCTAATGGCGAAGGGCTAATGGCTAACGGCCAAGCCAAGGCTTTCCACGGCGCTATCGACCTGCTCCTCGGTATCCGTCTGCAGGCGAAGCAGAACAAAGACTGGGCGACATCCGATAAGATTCGTAACGAACTGACTGCCCTCGGCTTCCAAATCAAAGATACCAAAGATGGCTTTGAGTGGTCAATCTGATACAAATCAAGTCTGTCAGCGAAGCGGTCTGTCAGTCCGATGGACGGTCTGTTTTCTGTCAGCGTTAGCGGTCTTTTCCTTCTTCGGCTGCGGCTCTTCCAC
>JAFVHA010000024.1 GCA_017478035.1 Paludibacteraceae bacterium
CCTTTCAACTCGTAATCGGCGAACTTGTAGCCCGGCGTATATTTCTCGTCTGTATCCACTTTCACGCGAATGCCGAGTGCTTTCATCCGGTCGGCAATCGGGTTCAGTTTCTCCATCAGTTTGGCCAGATCGTCCTCTTTCTTGAAGATCGGTACGATCACCACCTGTGTCGGTGCCAGATGTGGCGGAAGAACAAGTCCGCTGTCATCGGAGTGCGTCATGATAAGCGCACCCATCAGACGGGTCGAAACGCCCCAACTGGTCGCCCATACATACTCGTATTTGTTCTCTTTGGTCAGGAACTGCACGTCAAAACTCTTCGCGAAATTCTGTCCGAGGAAATGGCTGGTGCCGGCTTGCAGTGCCTTGCCGTCCTGCATCATCGCTTCGATGCAGTAGGTGTTGAGTGCGCCAGCAAAGCGCTCGTTGGGGGACTTGACGCCTTTTATGACCGGAATAGCCATCACGTTCTCCGCGAAATCGGCATATACATCGAGCATCTGACGGGCGTAGTTTTCCGCCTCCTCTTTGGTGGCGTGCGCCGTGTGACCCTCTTGCCAGAGGAACTCGGCCGTACGCAAGAACAGACGGGTACGCATCTCCCATCGCATCACGTTGCACCACTGGTTGCACAGGATAGGCAGGTCGCGATAGGATGAGATCCAGTTCTTGTATGTGCTCCAAATGATGGTCTCGGAAGTCGGACGGATGATCAGTTCCTCTTCCAGCTTGGCTTCCGGATCAACGACTACACCGCGTCCGTTCGGATCGTTCATCAGACGGTGGTGCGTCACAACGGCGCACTCTTTGGCAAAACCTTCTACATGCTCCGCCTCACGGCTCAGGAACGACTTCGGAATAAGCAAGGGGAAATAGGCATTCTTGACTCCCTGCTCTTTGAAACGGCGGTCGAGTTCGGCCTGGATCGTCTCCCAGATTGCATAGCCGTACGGCTTGATCACCATACATCCGCGAACGGCACTCTGCTCGGCCAGATCCGCTTTTACCACTAACTCATTGTACCATTTGGAATAGTCCTCACTACGAGGAGTTAACTTCTGATAATTTGCCATTTATATAAATGATTTACGATTTACGAGCTACGATTTTTTCAAAATCGGGTACAAAATTACTACAAAAATTGCACATATGCAAGTAATCGCGCGTTTTTTCCTCAAAAAACGAAGAAGTTTACTTCTTTTTTTTGACATTTACGGAGTTTCACTCCGTGATTATTAAAGAGCCTAAGCCGTGCGGATAGCGTATACTGAACGAACGAACAGCAGTATCTATAAACTTTCACTCGCGCGCACGGGTGTATAAATAATTGGAAAAACAACTGTTCGTGCGTTCTATTCGTTCGTCATCGAGCTGCTAAATTTCGATTTGCATTGACTTCTTCTGCAGAACGTTCACGTACTATCCAGCCTCGTGTACGCGCCCCAGATGTCAGTTGTTTGCTTTGAAAACCGGCTTGTTTGAGTAACATTCCCAAACGATTTAACGGCAGCGGACGCTTGATACTACCGAGAGTAATGAGTTTATCGCTAATTTCGGCTGTCGTCATGAATTTTCCGTATCCTTCGGCAGGAATATCAAAATAGACGGAAAGCAACTGTTCCTCATTCTCTTGTGCACGGAAATCGTCGTTGTGCTGTTCCAACTGTTCGATATCGTCTAAGTCAAACCAATATTGAAATCCTTTTTCCACTAATTCGCGAGCTTCCGCATAGATCTGTTCGTAGGGCTGGACACGAAAATACGGGTTTTCGATACTTTCCACGCTGAATGGTAACCAGCGCCTATTACCGGTGAGGTCGGTGAGAAACTCCTGTTTATTGCCGGAAGCGCAGAAAGAAGCAAGACGAATACGTCTTTCTTTCGTGTATCCGTACGCCGCGCGTTCCGATATATCGGAGGCTGTGATGACAGATTTCATGACGTTGAGTTCTTTGACTGACATAGAATCAATTTCATCGAGAGCAATGAGTCCATACTCCGCAATACGCAAGCGTTCGTCTTTGTTGAGTTGTCCGCTGCCAGCCATTTTACAACTATAGGGACGTAACTCAGGTGGAAGGAGGTGTTCGAGCCAGGTTGTTTTGAAGATACCTTGCCGACCGATAAGAACGAGTACTTGTTGGTTGACGACTTCATCCTTAAGCCATGAAGCGACCATAGCTACGAACCATTTGCGGAAGCAATTGATCCATAGTTGCTGTTCGGCTTCTCCTCCTTCTACTTTGACTTGTTGTGCCATCCATCCGATCCAATCGTAATGGTCATCCGGGTGACGATGACAGTTGAGCACGTATTCGCGTAGCGGGTGTACGTCAGGGATACGGTGGGACTGAAGTACAGCAAGCACTTCTTTAGCTGAGACGCTTAATCCGCTTTCGGCAGAGCAATCACAGACAATGTCGTTAATGTCGGCCGTGCTAATGTCCGCCCATCGGTCGTCGGCTTGACGGATCTGCACTTTGTTAGAAATAAGGTCATGGCGCAGACGTTCGCTCTGCACGTAGTTGTCAAAAATGTAGTCACAGACTACTTGTTGTCGATTTTGTTTATCCATATATTAAATAAATAGGGTTGGCGCAAAGATAAGACAATAATGAACAATGTGTTCCTTCAAAAGTGAAAAATATTTCATTTTTATTGTATTGTTGTCGGGTTGTTCTCGGGAGATGATCCCGTGATGGTCGCGTTCTTCTTCCGTTTTTGGGACAATATAATACGCACTTTCTTTACTGCCCCAAATTTTTTCCGTAATATATACTATGTATATATTAAAAAAATGTTTTTTTTGATGGGAAAATAAATTTGGTCGCAAATATCTTAGCTGCAGTGGGATGATTATTTGTTAATCTCAAATCCTCGTATCCAAAAACCCCAAAAGTCCGTAAAATATTTGCGTACATCATAAAAAGTGTACCAGCAGCAGTTTTTCGTTTGAAAAAGTGTAATAATACATAAATTATTCATTTGGAAAAATGTTAATCAGAATTGATGCCTTTGTGGCAAGTCAGGAAACAGCTACAAAAACTATAGGAAAGCCTGTAGGAAAAACTATAGGAAAGAAACTTGGAAAAACTACAAAATTGTGAGTAAAATTGCATTACGGTCGCATTTTGCGGCCGTTTTTTTATTAAAATCTTGCATATGTCCGAAAAAAGTAGTACCTTTGCAGCCAAAAGTTGCAAAGACATGACATCAAACATACTTCAAACAATTGAACGCTACCGAGCCTTGGGCATTGACCAGCAGATAGACTACAAGAAATTCTACTTGTATTCTATCATCACGCACTCTACGGCTATTGAGGGTTCCACCGTCACGGAGATCGAGAACCAACTGCTCTTCGATGAAGGCATCACGGCTCCCGGTCGTACGCTACAAGAGCAGAAAGCCGAGTATATCCAAGCGCTTAACGATACGCGTGACCGGCAGGACGAATCGATCTTTCCGAATGTCATGCTGCGCCTGCATAACACCAACCTACAATCAGAGATTGATGCTTTTGTGGCAAGTCAGGAGACAGATGTCCCTCAAGGTGTCCTTCAAGGTGTCCCTCAAGACATTACTGAACTCATCAAGCAGAATCCGAAGATCACGCGTGAGGAATTGGCAGCACTATTGCATGTTAGTGTTAAGACCATCGGTCGCCGTCTTGCCAAATTGCCGCACATCCAATATGTCGGTAGCGGCTATAGCGGCCATTGGGAGATAATAGAATAAATTTAGGTTGTTGAAAAATTTGCGACAACTCAATATACCATCCCATCCATGACGTAAAACCGGATTGTGGAGAAGTGTTAGAACGAAATGAAATATACTGTTGTAATAGAGGAAACATTGCGAAAAGAGGTTGCTATTGAGGCACAAGACGCTGACGAGGCGGCTCGTATAGCCAAAGCACTTTATCGCAAAGGGGAGATTATTCTGGACGCAGGTGATTTTATTGGCGAGCCGACGATAATCTGCCAATAAGCAAAATTAAAACTGACATAACAGATCCGCAGCGGCGGACATAACATACTTTATTAATTAGCGTTTGCTATTTGTCTATTCGCACTGAAACGTAGGAAATTTCAAGAATAAGCAAATTAGAAAGAACAAAAGCAAACCCGCAATATGTGCGGGCGACTTGTCTTTCTATTGGTGCTATTCCTACGACCACAGTGCGAGCAAGTTTGCCCGCATTTTTTGTGCGTACTAGCCGTTCGTTTGGTCGTAGAGCAGAATAGGATTAGATAGCAGACAGCCAAATGCTATCTAATGAAATTAACCGAATCGGTCGCCAAACCCTTTATCAAGTGGGTTGGCGGCAAGACACAGCTCATTGAGCAATTAGAAGCTTTGCTTCCGGCTGATTTTGACGATTGGAAAGATGTAACGTACATTGAGCCTTTTGTGGGCGGTGGAGCTATGCTCTTTTATATGCTGCGTACGCACGCCAATATCAAAACCGCTGTTATCAATGATATCAATTCAGATCTGACGACGTGCTACAAAGTAGTGCGTGATTATCCGTCTGAGTTGGAGAACGCTTTGCAACAAATCCAAGCAGAGTATTATGCGCTCTCCTCTGAGGAAGAACGTAAGGCTTTCTATATACAGCGGCGTGACGAGTTTAATACCAAATCCTTAGACCCGCTCCGCAACACTACGTTATTCTTTTTCCTGAATCGCACTTGCTTTAATGGCCTTTACCGTGTCAATAAGGCAGGTCTTTTCAATGTGCCATTTGGTCGATATAATCATCCGCAGATCTGTGATGCTAAAACACTCTACGTGGATAGTGAATTACTGAAAGATGTAGAGATTCTAACCGGCGATTACCAAGAGACATTGTCCCGCGCGAAAGACAACACGCTTTTCTATTTCGACCCGCCTTATCGCCCACTTAACAACACCAGCAGTTTTAATGATTACACCAAAGAAGCATTCAATGATCTCGCTCAGATTCGTTTGAAAGAGTTTTGCGATAAAGTGGTCGCTTCCGGCTATCATTTCATGTTAAGCAATTCCGATTGTCCGGACGGGTTCTTTGACGATCTCTATTCTCCATACTTCATTGACCACGTGTGGGCTTCACGAAGTGTCAATGCGAACGCCAGTAAACGCGGTAAGCTGACAGAAATTCTGGTGCACGATTATAAAGAAGTTAAACATAGCTAATTATTCTAAACTATGGCAGCACATACAACAGCGCAATTCGATTTGTTCATGTCTCAGTTGCGCGAGACAAATGCAACCCTCGATTTCTATTGCGACTTCCCTAAGATCGCACGAAATGTGGCGGATATAGAGATTAGTCTCAATACGCTCAATTACCTCATCGGCAAAGAAAATCTCCGCGAGGCTGTTGAAGCATTGTGGAATCGGGATAAGCGAGTGTTTGACGTAATGGATATCCTTATTGCAACGCGCAAGAAAGATGACAAGAAGTACATTGACAACGATGGTTCTATGCATTCCGTTCATTCACTATTCAGTTCTGTGGATGGCGTAATGAAATTCATCGAGGGCACAGGTCTTGATAAGGTTTTCAAAAACAAAGAGGTGAAGGACTTGGTAGATTACGTCTTCGGCGTAGAAACAGGTCTCGATACCAACGCCCGCAAGAATAGAAGCGGAGAAATAACAGAAACGCTCGTTGCTCGTATCTTCGACAATGCTGGTATTAAATATCGCGAACAAGTATCGTCCAAAGAGTTTCCGGCTATTTCGGCTGTGCTTGGTGCAGATCAAAAAGTCTTTGACTTTGTGATTGCTGCCAACGGCAAAACCTATCTTATGGAAGTAAACTTCTATTCCGGAGGCGGTTCTAAACTAAACGAGGTTGCTCGCTCATATACAGATGTTGCACCCAAAGTAAATGGTGTGCCCGGATTTGAGTTTGTTTGGATTACTGATGGCGTAGGTTGGATCTCTGCACGGAATAAATTAGAAGAAGCGTTTGCTGCAATCCCGAGTATCTACAATCTAACAACCATTAGCGAATTTATCGAACGTGTCAAATAACGTTACATATCCCGACTTTACCATCCTCAATGGTGATTGCATGCAGAGACTATGCGAGATAGAGGACAACTCTATCGACGCTATCTTTGCCGATCCGCCTTACTTCCTGAGCAACGGCGGAATCAGCGTGCAAAGTGGCAAGCAAGTTTGCGTAGACAAAGGCGATTGGGACAAAGGCGGAACGCCCGAGTACATCTACGAGTTCAACCGCAATTGGCTCTCCTTGTGCCGCTCTAAACTGAAAGACGATGGTACAATATGGATTAGTGGTACGCACCACAACATCCACGTCGTTATGCGTTGCCTTCAGGAACTTGGGTATAAAGTTTTGAACACGATTACGTGGCAGAAAACCGACCCTCCGCCCAATTTGTCCTGTAAGTACTTCAACTTCTCGACTGAACTTATCATTTGGGCACGCAAGCACGAGAAGAAAACGCACAAGTTCAACTATGAAACCATGAAGCAGCTGAACGGCGGAACACAGATGACAGATGTTTGGCGTATCCCTGCTGTGGGAAGATGGGAAAAGAACCAAGGTAAGCACCCGACTCAGAAGACTTTGCGCCTGCTTTACCGTATCATCCTTGCATCCACAAATGAAGGAGACACCATCCTCGACCCGTTCAGCGGTTCTGGAACTACTGGTATCGCAGCCAATTTACTCGGTCGCAAATATATCGGTATTGAGCAAGATAAAAAGTTCTGCGAGTTATCGCTTAGTCGTCGTGCCGCTCTTGAAGACCCTGAAGAACGGAAGAAACTATCCGATAAGATGCGTGAGAACCCGCAAGAGACAACCGTTCTTGTGAACCACATGCGTGAACCAGACAGAAAAATCGCTATGCAAACCGGTATTATCTACTTGCGTGCAGGTGACTCCAAAGGTTCGCTTCTTGTTAAGCCCGGCTTTGAAAGACTCGGTCATATCTGCCTACATACGTTTGGTGAAAAAACCGAACTTTTCAAACTGGCAAAGAGCGGTTTCCAAATATGGACTCCTGACGCATTGCAGAAACTTGGCTTCTCTGCCGAGAATGCGCCATATTATGCCGTTCTCCGTTTTGATCCGTCCAAGCCGATCAAGTACGACCAACAAATCAATCTGCGTCAACGCAAATATACCACCGTTGCCCACATCGTACCACTAAGTAGCTTTATCAGCATAAAGTAAAAGTATAGTTAAAAGCGCGTCCTTCGGGGCGCGTTTTTTCTTTCCGCATTCACAGATTCCTAGATTCTTATCTCGTTTCGCTCGAACGATTATTGCACACGTCAATTATTTTTCGATGACGGCTATGTAAGAGTTCTAGAAGGTAAAAATCTCTTAATTTCTACCGTAAAGGTATAAAGAAATTAAAAATTGTAATTTCGGACTCCGCCTCCTTTCAGAATTCCCCCGAATTTACGTTCGCACTATCGTGCAAACAGCAATCTTTAGCCGCAAAAAACCAAATTATGCAAGCATTTTCGATTTTTTTGCAACCAAATCTTGCACATTTGAATAATTTGTAGTAAATTTGCAGTCCAAATGCAAATGAGTATGGCAAAGATTGTTGTTTTTACGGGAGCAGGGGTGAGTGCCGAGAGCGGTCTCGGTACGTTCCGCGACAGTGACGGACTATGGGAGCACTACCGCGTAGAGGATGTATGCACGCATGAAGCATGGCTGCGGAACCCTCAGTTGTGTGTGAAGTTCTACAACGATCGTCGTCGTGACACATTGAATGCGCAGCCTAATGCGGCGCATGTGGCGATCGCCAAGTTGCAGCAGGCGTTTCCTGACACGCGTATCATCACGCAAAACATTGATGACTTGCACGAGCGTGCGGGTGCGAAGAACGTGGTCCATCTGCATGGCGAAATCACCAAACTGCGTTCGGAGAACGATGAACTGGCTACGGTGCCTCTCGAGGGCTGGGAGCAGCATTACGGAGACCGTCATCCGGATGGTTCGTTGCTCAGACCGTATATCGTGTTCTTCGGAGAGAGTGTGCCTTATTTTGATGAGGCCTGTAGGATCGCTTCTACTGCCGACATCATGATTGTGATCGGCACGAGTCTCAATGTTTATCCGGCGGCGTCTTTGCTGCATTATACCAAACCGGGTATTCCCATTTATTTTGTGGATCCGGGTCAACCGGAGTTCGGCGTATGGGCGGACAAGATCACCCATATCAAGAAAAAAGCGACGGAAGGAGTGCCGGAGCTTGTGGACAAGCTCATTGATGGAATGATGGAATGATTTAATGATGGAATGATGGAATGATTTAATGATTTAATGATTTAA
>JAFVHA010000054.1 GCA_017478035.1 Paludibacteraceae bacterium
GATTTCTGGAAAGCGTCTTCCTTCTGATCAATCCATGTCAAACCGAAATCGGTATCGAAGTTGGTTTCCCAAGCGATAGCATCTTTGTGGTACAACAGATGCAATTTCGCATAAGCGATACCATTCACATTGTTCTTACCACCGGCAGCCCAGTTCACTAGTCCTGTAGCAGCGGCGTTCAAACCGATTGTACCGTCAAATTTCCATGCTTTCTCTGCTGCTTCGAGTTTCTGCAGATCCGCACCGGCCTTCGCCGCAGCGTCAGCGTTGGTGGTTACCTTTTCTTTATCCACATCCTGGGCATTCATTGTCAGCGCTGCCAAAAGGCAGAGCGCTACTGATAAAAATTTCTTTTGCATACTATTCAATTTTGTTGTTTGTTATACATAGTTTTTAAAAATCGGCTGCAAAGATACAACATTTTTTCCATATATACAAGCGCGCACGATTTTTTTTAATAGTTTTTTATAAAATGTGTCGATTTTTACACCATTTCGGTCCTAAATTTATCTCGTATTTATCTCGTATCACTCTGGTGATTACCTCGTCCGGTTCTTCTAAAAACCAAGAAAACGAGCACAAGTGTCAATTTTTACACATTTTTTTCAAATATATACACACGCGTTTGCGCAAAAAGCAGTAATTTTGCACCCGATTTAAAATACCGTATTGCGGGCATACAAAATTTGAATACAAAAATATTACGAATATGAAAAGCATTTTTAAAAGAAGTTTGTTCATTGTATTGATTTGTATTTTGGCAAATGTTTGTTTTGCACAAGTACAATCATTCAACGCTGCAGAGATCAAAAATGGGACTACCAAAGGAGCTGTTAGCGTATCCACGACACTAAGTGTGGTGAATAAGCAGATGTGTAAGGAGAATGGCAAAGGAGTCAAAATCGATGCCATTGAGGGTGGTTCTACAGCAAACACCGTGAATGATAACTACGTTCAGATATCTGCCTCCTCAGATATCAGCAAATTAGTATTGCATGCTACCTATAACTCCAGTGGAAGCGGCAAGAAGATGGCATTTGTATATTGGGGAGAAGGAGCGACACCGGCCATTGATAATGTGCTTTCCGCAGAGTTGGTCACTTTCGTAGGATACGATGGAGACTGTGACAAAAACTATGCGGAGGTAACTTTACCGAGCGGTGTGCGCACGATACGTATCTACCGTCAGTTAAAGAAATTCGACGGAACAGGTTCTTCCAGCAGCAACTACGGTGATGGCACAACTTTCTTCATAGCTGATATTGACTTAACGGCAGGTCCAGCTCCGGCTTCCACCGATGCGACGCTGAAAAGTTTGACGTATGATGGGACGAGTGTGCCTAATTTCTCGGCGAACACGACGGAGTACGATGTAGAACTTCCGGCAGGAACGACCGTAGTGCCTGTTGTGGCAGCAGAGACGAATGATGCAGCGGCTAAAGCTGTTGTTACTCAGGCGGATAAGTTGCCGGGCGTAGCGAAAGTGGAAGTGACGGCAGAAGACGGAACGACGAAGAAAGTATATCAGATCACGTTCACGAAAGAAACGGCCAATCCCAAAGTAGAAAGTGCTACTTGGGCAAATATCCGCGGTACGGCGAATGTAGATAATATCAACATGACCATCACCGGTCAGGTTCTCAATGGCAGCAGTTTGACCCTTGAACCGAAATTTACCGGTAAATATCTGGATTCATGGACGCCGACGGGTGCGCAGGATTTCAGCAAAGGAAGCATCGATTATACGTTCAGCAGTGCCACGAGTGAAAAGACCAAATACACGGTGACGATCACCGAAGCTCCGGCCATGTCATCGGATGCCTCGCTAAAGAGTCTGACATACGGCGGTCAATCGGTGCCCAATTTCTCTCCGACCACTTATGTATATAATATCGAGTTGACTGCGGGCATCAAGACACCACCTGCCATTGCAGCTGTTGCAAACGATGCCAAAGCGACAATGGAAATCACGCAAGCGCCCTCTGTGCCTGGCGTAGGAAAAGTGGTTGTAACCGCGGAAGACGGCACAACAACGCAAACCTATACAATCAATTATACAGTGGTTGTTCCGCCAAGCAGTCTGACCACCCACGTTCCTGAAATATATGAGGGACGTTTGTCCGACGGCGGTTACGCTACTCCGCTGGTTGAGTTGGGAGGTCGCGAGTACGAGGTATTTTATGCCGGTCGTTTGGATGAAGGCGGAACAAAGCTGACTATCCACACTGTTCCCGCAGACAAGTCGAGAGGTATCACGAAGAACGAGAGTAGCTCGTCCTGTGAAGCGATTGACGGTTGGTTCAAATGCGTCGGCGGAGACAAAGGCACAGGATTTGCGGTTAAGGATGAGTTCAACAAGGCTACCGAACGTTGCCATGTGATGAACAATTCACAAACAGATGAATTGCATATCAAGGGATTTGACCAGTTCTCATTGTATGCAATGGATAAAAAGGTGAACCCAAGCAAACCCACAGACAACAAGGTTTTCCAAGTATTCATAGACGGTGTGGAACAAGCGATGGAACTGAACCAAAGTGCTACTATACGTCGTTTCGATATTGCGTCAGGCGAGCACGTTATTAAGATTGTCTCCGGCGGTGATGGTTGTCTGCTTGGTGGTTTCTCGCTTCGCGTAGCTCAGGAGCCGCGATTGAAATACTTGAAAGGTAACGACTCGGCGCAAGTGGTAATGCAGACAACGGCCATCAAACCGATTACCTATGTGACGAAATACAACAACATAGCCGGTGCAGAGACCAAACTGGTTTGGGATGGTGCGGAAGCTACAGGTATCGATTTAGCGAAGATTGAAGGTGCTATCGCTGACACATTCAAGGTAAGCGGTAACGCTAATTGTCCGGTAGGGGAATACAAGTATTCGGTGGTTGCCACATTTAACGGAATAGAAACCAGCCGTGCGAAGGGTACGTTCAAAGTAGCTTCTGACATCTGCTCCATGACGGATATCAAAGTAACGGTTTACCAAAACGAAGAGATGGACCAGATTATCTTCGCATACCATGCCCTTTCCGGAAATGACGTCAAATTGGAATGGCCGAGCGGCAAGCCGCAAGGTACTGTTGACGGAAAGGGAGATAACGGCAAGTATATCATCGGCGGAACTCCGACCAATACCGGTGACTTCCCGTTTGAAGTATCCGTCTTAGGCGCCGACACTGTTATCAAAGGACTTATCACCGTTAAGCCTTTGGATTACGGGAACAACCCCGTTTTGTATCTCTGCAAACACACCAACGAGGCTTCGAAAGATGGCATTTACAATTATTTGAAAAAAGACGACAAATGGAATCCGATTGAGCGTAGGGGCAAGAACGACGGTTTACGTCCTGCCGACCAATACGCACACTATAAATGGATCTTGATTGCCGAGGATGCAGACGCCAACAACGAAGAGGTAATGGCAGTGATTCGCGGAGGAGCCAACCTGCCGGTTCTGAATATGAATGCCTTCTCGTACGCGTACCTGCAAAGCAGCGATATGCCTAATGGTTGGGGCGAGCCGGATAACGGCAGTCTCACTGACGAAGGACGATTCATTACCGTACAACGGGAAGACCATCCAATCTTCAAGGCTCTCAACAAGAAACGTGGTGACAAGATTCAGGTTCTCGACACGGTAGATCACAAAGGATTGATGCCTGTCAACATCTTCCCGAACGGCGGAACGTTATGTCTGGCAACCGCCCTCATGCGTAACGATACCGACTACTACGGCGACGGCAAACCGCAGACCTTCCTGCATGAGATTCCTGCGGCCGTACGCGGAGGCAAGAAATATATCTGCATGCCTATCGCGCAGAACAGTTCCAACCGTCTCCATGCAAACGGAAAGAAACTGATTGACGCCGTAATCAACTACCTGCTCAGCAACGAAGCAACGATTGATCCGCCGGTAACGCAGATTACCAAATTCATGATTGATGACATAAAAGGTACCATTAGTCAGGTTGATAAGACCATTAAGTTCGAAATCGACCTGACCGAGCACCCGACATTCGACGTCAAGGCGGTGAAGCCGATAGTGACATTGGCCAGCGATTATACGTTCGTTACGCCTAACTCCGGCGAGGAGATTGACTTCTCCACCAGTACGATACTTCCGATTGAGTATGTTGTTTCGGACTATATCAACCGTACCACATACAAAGTTAGCGTACGTACCTATACATCCGAAGGACTGGAAGAAGTGTACGCTGTCGGCGACTGGGTAAATATCTATGATATTTTCGGCCGCAAGATAGCTACCACGAATGAGAATATTTACACAATGTCACTTCCGCGTGGCATCTATATAATCGTAACAGACGCAGGGCACACACTCAAAATCACACGATAAGCAATTACGCAAATTAGTGATTTGGAAATACTGTTCGGGCAACATCCCGAACTCGCTTTAGCGCGGAAGGAGTTGCGTAAGGAGCAGGGCATACACCTGCTCCTGAGTGGTTTGCACGCGAGTGCGCGCGCTCTTGCACTCGCACACGTAGAGCAACCGCAAATAGTGATCTTTGACAATGCAGAAGCAGCACAATATCTCTATGCTGATTTGAGAACGCTGGGATGCAATGTATTGTTCTTCCCTGCCGCCCAGAAACGCAGAGTGGTTGATGAAGCCGCCCAGATACAAAGGACGGAGACCTTGAGCGCTTTAGGCAAAGGGGAGAAAATCATTGTTGTCACTTATCCGGCCGCCATAGCCGAATCGGTTCCCTCCAAAGACGAGCTGATTCGCCGCAGTCTAACGCTCCGTGTAGGACAGGAAATACAACAAACCACACTCAGCAGTCAGTTGTCAGACTTGGGCTTCGAACGGGTGGATTTTGTATTCCAACCGGGTCAATATGCGGTGCGAGGCAGTATTGTGGATATCTACAGTTACAGTCATGACAATCCTTACCGCTTCGATTTCTTCGGGGATGAGATTGATTCTATCCGTGAGTTTGACATCGAAGACCAGTTGTCGAAGAACCGAACCGATGCTGCAGAAATCGTCGGTTCCTCGAATGCACAAAGAGACAATGCACAAAGTACACAGACTTTCATTACGGACTATTTGACGGAAGATTTTGTGTGGGTGTCGAATAGTTGGCAAGTAGTACAATACCAGGTGCAAAGTCTAGGATTACCTCGTAATTGCGTTGATGTTACTCTGAGATGCACTATAGAATTAGCCGAAAAGAGTTCTTTCGCTACGCACAGCAAGATTACTTTCGACACTATTCCTCAGCCTGTTTTCCACAAGCAATTTGATTTGCTGGCCGATGATATCCGAAAACATATTGCTGAAGGGTATCAAATCTATATTCTGGCAGAGCAACAAAAACAGTTGGATCGTTTGAAGGCGATTTTTGAAAGTTTGGAGGACGGGTCGTCCGAAGGAACCGCTGATGTAGAAAGACCGTCGCATAGCGACTGCAAGACCGCTGACGCTGTAAGGTTTATTCCGATCAATGCTACGTTGCATGAAGGATTTGTGGACCACGGGCTGAAGATTTGTTGCTATACCGACCACCAGATTTTCGAGCGCTACCATCGCGTGACGATGGCCAGCGAGAATGCACGGCGAGGCAAAGCGATCATTACGTTGCGGGAAATCAACCAGTTGCAGATAGGCGATTATGTGGTTCATTCCGATCACGGTATTGCGAAATTCGGCGGCTTGGTGACAACTCCGGTAAACGGTAAGCCGCAGGAGATGATTAAACTGAATTACCGTGACGGCGCGAATGTGTTTGTGAGCATCCATAACCTGCATCGTATCAGCAAATACAAGGGTCGTGAAGGTTCAGAACCGACAATCGCACGCCTTGGAAGCGGAGCATGGGAGCGGCTCAAAGAGCGTACGAAAGACAAAGTGAAGGAGATTGCCCGCGATCTGATCCGCTTGTACGCCACCCGGAAGCAGCAGAAAGGGTTCGCCTATTCCCCCGACGGCTACATGCAGCATGAGTTGGAAGCGTCCTTCTTATACGAAGACACCCCCGATCAGGCAAAAGCGACGGCGGATGTCAAACACGATCTGGAGAGTCCGATGCCGATGGACCGACTGGTTTGCGGCGATGTAGGATTCGGTAAGACGGAAGTAGCCATGCGCGCCGCTTTCAAAGTGGCGACAGACGGCAAACAGGTGGCCGTATTAGTACCTACCACCGTCTTGGCGTTGCAACACTACAACACTTTCACCGAACGCATGAAGAACCTGCCGGTA
>JAFVHA010000075.1 GCA_017478035.1 Paludibacteraceae bacterium
AGGATGATGATGACCACCACGTTCATGTCCAGCAAACCAAGCCATGCGAAAATAGCAGGATTTTGATCTTGAAGCGTTTGCACATAATAGACATGGAAACCGTTTTCATCCATCTGACGTACGGTGGCAAAGAATATCTGGTCCGCCACTTCTTCCAGACGCGACATGTCATCAATGAGAATCTCCACGCCGGAATAGGTATTCACTTCCCAGTTCTGCAACCGACTTGCCGTCTCAAGCGGAGAAAGGACAAACAAATCATCAAACTGCGTAAAACCGGTATCATAGATGCCGGAAATACGAAAGCGCCGTGCGCGTACATCCGTTTCGTCCACAAAATAGGCATTCAGCGCCGCCCCCACCTTAAGTTGCATGGCGCGCGCCGTGGCACGGGAAACAAGCACCTCCTGAGGCATGGAAGGAAGGGTACCTTCTACCAGATTACGCGCAAAGAAATCCCAATAATCCGTTCCTTTAAGCACCATTCCGTGAAAAGAGGAGTCGGTCTTGAGCATCCCCGGTTTGGTGATGAACGGAGCTGCCTTTACTACATGTTCGAATGTTCCCAAAGCCGTCAGTAACGAGTCCGACACCTCAATAGGATGCATATCGTACGTGTTGTTATTATCAAAAGAAACCACCTGAATATGCGCCCCAAATCCCGCTATCTTCTGTGTGATGGTCTGTTTGAAGCCCACAATGATACAAATGGTCAATATCATCACCATCACACCGACAATCATTCCAAGCAATGCAACACGAACAGCAGGGCGCGATTGACGCTCTTCTTTCTCATACGAGAAAAAAAGTTTTTTAGCAATAGATATTTCAGGCCATTTTGGCATAATTTTTGTAGTCTGTTTATTGTTATGAATAAACGTTTATTTCTTTTTCTATTTGGTGCCCTTCTATCGGGCGTATTAATGGCTCAAGAGCCTGTAGAGGATCGTCCTCAGCGTACTCCGGAAGAGGAGGCTATCAAGCAGACCACCCGTTTGGTGCGTGAGTTGGAGATCCGCGACTCCGTTCGGATCGATACCATTTATCGAATGCATCTCAAGTATGCACGTGTCCGTCAAAACGGTCTCACTCGGGCGCAGAACATGGAGCGTATGCAGTCTATTTACAACGAACTCAAAGTGCTTCTGACCGAAAAGGAGTTCGACCGGTTCATGAACCACCCTGTGGAGCAACCCCGTCGACCTCGTGGCGCGAACCGCATTGCGCCCACGCCTGTGGCAGCACCCATCGATGCAGCGCCCCAAAAGCAAGAAGGGCGTACGCCGATCCGATAATCAATCCGGCAAGTATATCACCCGGGTAATGCACCCCGAGGTACATACGACTATAGCAATTCAAAGTTACCCAGATCATCAGACCTGCGGTAACTATTTTATTTCTATACAGGAGACTGAAAAGCAAGGCTACGGACATCGTATTCGCCGCGTGGGAACTGCAAAAGCCATACAAGCCACCCATATACCCGTTTACCAAACGGATCGGATCAATACCCGGTTCATGCGTCGGACGCAACCTGCAAACCAAAGGTTTGAGGATGCCGCTGGTGGTGAAATCACTCAATCCGACAACCACTCCGAAAGCAACGAGAATGAGCAGTACCGTTTTCCAGTTACGGAACTTATAGATCACCATACCAACCAGCAGTATGTACAGCCAGATCCATGTCTTGGAGCGGCTTATCGTCCACATAACGGCATCCAACCAGTCAGCATAGTGGCCATTTATCCAGCATAATATTTCGGCATCTAAAGACATTGATGCTTGATGATTTATTCATTGATGAGGATAGCAGTATGACAAGCCACTACGGCGGCTGTTTCTGTACGGAGACGACTGTTCCCGAGACTGACCGGAATAAATCCTGCCGATAAAGCATCCTTCACTTCCTGCTCGCTGAAATCCCCTTCGGGTCCAATGAGAACCAATACGTCCCTGCCCCGCTCTATCTCGTCTTTGAGCACATGCTTGTCCTCTTTGTAACAATGCGCAATGTACTTTGTACATTGTACTTTATCCCTTTGTACCTTAATAAACTCATCGTATGGTGTCAGTTCGTGCAGTACGGGAAGGTAAGGCGTGAGAGACTGTTTGGCAGCCGAAAGAATGATTTTCTCCAAACGGTCTGTACGGAGCTGTTTGCGTTCGGAGAAACGGCATAGCAGCGGCGTGATTTCATCAACTCCTATCTCCACACATTTTTCAATAGCCCACTCCATTCGCTCTATATTCTTCGTTGGTGCAACTGCTATATGCAGATGGAAAGCATGATGTTTCTCTTGTTTCTCGCGTGAGAGTATCTCAAAGTCACAATGCTTGGGATGCGGGTTGGTGATACGCGCCGTGTAGGTCGTTCCCTTCCCATCAGTAATGAGAATCTCATCGCCGGCTGTATAACGCAACACCCTCACGCAATGCGCACTCTCTTCTTCGGAGAGCGTCTGGCGGGTCTCTATGTCAGGACAATAAAAGAGATACATTATAATTCTGATTCTTTGAGGCGTTCTGCGTTTTCGGCAACTTGGAGGGCGTCGATGACGCCTTGTATGTCGCCGTCCATAAATGCTGCGAGGTTATAGACCGTATAACCGATACGATGGTCGGTGATACGTCCCTGCGGGTAGTTATACGTACGAATCTTGGCACTACGGTCACCGGTAGAAACCATGGTCTTACGGCGCGCAGCGATGTCGTCTATATATTTCTGATGCTCCTTATCATAAATCTGC
>JAFVHA010000025.1 GCA_017478035.1 Paludibacteraceae bacterium
GTAATAGAGCGTTCCTGCGACTGCGGTAGAAGGAGTATAATCGGCGGATGTCGCACCGCTGATTAACGTACCGCCGGTATTCGTCGCTGTAGTGTTGGAATACCATTGATAGCTCAGCGTACCTCCGTCGCTCACACTCGCCGTTACCGACAAAGCCGTAGCTGCATCTCCCTTATCGTACATTGCACTGCCGGATGAAGGATGTGACGTGATATGCGGCGTTTCACAAGGAGTATAGAAATCCTCCTCTTCCACCGTGACCGAACTTGCAGCACTCCAACAACCGTCGGAATGGTATGACCGGATATAATAGGTACCGGGGTCGCTGACATTCCGGGTCTTGCCGGAAACAGAGGTAACTGTTCCGTCCGCTGCATCCTGCCAATACCAAGTCTCCCCTGTTGCAGGATCACCATCCGCCGTCAAGGTTATCACACCACCGCTCACCGTACCCTTACTGATCGGTCCCGGCTGCGTTGCAGTACAGGTCGACCCTTCTGTAAACACAACGGTTATTGCTGATATTTGATAATTATTATTTGTGCTTTCAGATCCAATAACAACAGTACTTGAGGAAGGAGTAATAGATGTTAAACTATTGAATGTACCGCCGGTAATTGTCAGTACGCTTGTGTTTGCTGGGTCATTTGACCCTCTCCAGGTTAGACCTACACTTTTCAGAGTCCACCCTTCTTTTGTTGCACTAATCGTAAGGCTGCTTGTATTGCGAATAATGGCTCGGTTAGAACTTGCGGAGTTGCATGAAACCGTTCCATAAGTCTCATCACCATCAATCAAAGAAACCCCATTCTGCGGTTTATATGTAGCATTGAACGTGACGCTAATAGTCACATCCCCCCCCCATACCTCTACAGCACAGAAGATCAAAATAACAAAAAGTACCGAAAATGGTTTAATAGATTCGAGAGTAAGGTGCTTCATTTTTCAGGTATGTTTAAAATTCTGCGCAAAGATAATCAATTACATTGATTTATGCAAATAAATAAAGAAAAGTGTGCTGATATTTGCACACTTTCCACATTTTCCATCAATTTTTACACGCTTACTACCGAGCCATCATACGAGCCGTTACGCTATAATTTCCAGCGGTAAGCTGTACTAAATACATTCCGTTCATGCCGGATGTAGGGACAGGTTGGTAGTAATCCACACCGTAGGTCACTCCGCCGAGTGCGATGCGGTTCACTGCTTTTCCGCTCATGTCATAGACAGTCAGATAGCCCTCGCTGTCTGCCGGGACGCTGAACTTAGCGATTTGCTCGCCCGGCGTGCTGCTCATCATCACCAATGCCCCGCGGCTGTCCGGAGCAACGATCTGCTGTACGGCCGTCGGTGTCTCTTCCTGTACTAACTCATACGGACCTAAATCACGCGCAGACCCATATACCTTGGATTTCAGGAACGGGAAATCAGCCTCTAACTGCGCCCAGTTGGGCGTTATGTTCTCCGGCACATTACATCCTGCGTCCACTAAATTGCTACCCGGCATCAGTCGTGCAAACCGGCTCGGCATAGAGCCGTCGCCGCGACGCGGAGCAATAGCATCTTCTTCGCTCAGCGATACATAGTCCGAGCGCGAGAAAGAACCCGGTCCTACCAAGTGGTTTGTCCACGCATCTTTGGATAACGTAGTACCCAAGGCATTATAGTCATCGCTTCCGACGCACGCCTCCTGCTTGCCAAAGCAGACATTGTTATAATAGTACGTATTGGCGTCCGATCCGCCGGATTCAAACATAAAATCATAGGAGTTGTCGAATGCCAAGCAGTTGATGAGGACATGTCCTCCCTTATGGCTATTGCAATCAAAACCCTTGACGGACGAACTGATGTCGCATCCGAAAGCCACGCAGCGGTATGCATAGTGAATACCCTTGCTGCTACCGCCCGTTCCGTTGCCGCCTAACTTGATACCGTTGCCGTTGCCAGAGAAAGAGGCGCTGCCGTCGAAATACTCTTTTACCCACAGATGGTCTGCCGCATTGCCGGATTCCCATGCCCAGCACTCTGCCAGAACCACATCATAGTCGGTCTCAAACAGATCCCATGCGTCGTCCGAGTTACGCCAAGCGCGGCAGCGGATAAAGCGGTTGCCCTTGCCGTTATGCATCTTGCAGGCAAAACCGTCCGCATCCGAGCCGTAGTTGGCGTCATAATCGCAGTTATGGTGCGAGTCGCAATCCACGATATCGTTGAACGCGCAATAACTGCCGTCGTTGCTGCTGATGCCCGGGAAGGTGTCGCTGAACTTATGACCGAAACCAAGCTGGATACCCGTATCAAGATTATAACTGAACTCGCAACGCTCGATGCGGTTATGCGATCCCTCTAACTTGATGGCATTATCCGCCGCATGGGTCATATGCAGACCAAACAGGATCCAGTAGTCGCCCGTGATGTGCATACCGCGGTCACCCACTTTGTTCTTATCACGGTTGCAATCGAGCAACTGCTGTTCAAAATCGAAGACAGGAGTTTCCGACTCGTACGCGGAGATCACGATCGGCTCTGTCGCTGTCCCGGATTGGCTCAAACGGACCGTCAGTTTGCCGTCCGTTCCACGCCAGGACAGTTTATATCTTCCGCCGCGGCAGAAAATGACATCGCCTGCCTGCGCTACGGATACCGCCTTGCCGATGTTGAACCATGGATTTTCGAATGAACCGTCACCCGTCCCGTCATTACCCGCGGGCGATATATAATAGGTTTTATGCGTAGCTACGTACGTCGGACGCGAGAAGTCCGGATCCGGCTCTACCTCTGTTCCGCCGCCCCCTTGACTTCCCGCAGCAGCTTGCTTAACTGTCACATCGTCGATATACACATTACTGGTGAAACCGGTGATACGGATCTGTACCGCCGGCAGAGAGTCTGTGCCTAATTTTTTGGAATACACTGCAAAAGACGAGAAGGAAGATGCGATGCGGATGGTATCTACTGCTTTCCATTCACCCTCACCGACACGGTATGCCACCTCTATCTCTTTCTTGCTGCCGCCGGAGCGGTACTTGAACTCAAGAGTTGCAATACTATCCGTCGCCGGCGTGATCATATACGCGCCTGCGGAATTGAATTTAATGGAAACAACGCCGTTGGAACTGTTGTACTGCGCATCGCCGCCCATCATCCATGTTCCCGATGGGAGCTCAACTGCCGTCGCTTGTTGCCAACGACCGGACGTCAGACTATTAAAATCCTCTGTCCAGTCTGCCCGTGCAGCTATCGTTGCCATGCACGCCACTACGTAAAAAGTGAACTTTTTCATAATTTTGCTCGTTTTTTTTGCTAGCGACGGCAAAATTACTACATATTTTTGAAACTCTTGTTTATAAATTAACGGAATTTGTACACACGCGCTCATACTCCGCCGCAGCCATCAGAAAGGCTCCGAGCACTTTTCCTTCGCAATTATCCTGAATCGGCACGTCTTTGCCGATCAGGTAGTAGGCGGCATTACCCCAGCGGTCCTTGCTCAGCCCCGCCGACTGACAGGAAGAAGTGATGGTCAGTATCTCCTTCGTACATGGTACTTCGTCCCTTGGTCCTTTGTCGTCACTTGGTACTTGACGGCCGAAAATACTTTGCAAATTTAGGACGCTGTGCCACTAATAGCACCTCTTGCATCAGACGCTCTGTAATCACCAACTCAATCTGCGGATAACTCAATAGCTCTCTTAAAGAAAGTAATTGACGTCCAATAAGAGAACTGATCCAGATGTTTGTATCTACGATGACGCGTATCTTATTTGCAGGCATAGCTTTGCTCATATATCTGCTGACGTACAGTCTCGCATTCTTGACGAATTTCATCATCCGTCAAATCACATTCGGAGAAATTTTCTTGCAACTGAACAAACGACTTGGCAC
Source organism: Paludibacteraceae bacterium (assembly GCA_017478035.1). GTDB lineage: Bacteria > Bacteroidota > Bacteroidia > Bacteroidales > Paludibacteraceae > Colicola. The sequence continues at coordinate 3,889 of JAFVHA010000025.1, forward strand.
GATTTTGCGCCTCCTTCTCTTCTCGATTAAGCAGAGTCTCCACATTCAAAGGAACGATAACGTAAGGCACACTCACACGCTTGGAAAAATCAGTTAAGAATGCCATTTGCGATTGGTCTTGAGGTTGAAAAACTATCGTACTCATAATGCTCTCCTTTCAATTTTCGCTGCAAAGGTACGGCTTTTTTTGAAATATGCAAATAAAAAGTGCAGATTGTCTCTCAAACCTGCACTTTTTGACCTTGGGACAACTCCTCCTTCCGCGCGCGCACAGACCTTACTCGGTGATGGTTACGCGCAAGCAACGGCACTCACCTCCGGCGGGTTCCGGTTCCGGCTCCGGCGCTGCAGCTGCCGGCGGATATGCCCGCTCGTATTCGGTAGCAGCAAGAATAAATGCGCCTAAGACCTTACCCTCGGTATAGTTATTAATGACCTGTGTGTCTTTGTTACTGTTCTCCGCCAGATAATATTTCGCAGAACCATTGCGGTCACTGCTCAACCCGGCAGATGCGCAACATTTGATAATCGAGTAAGCGTTTCCGTTATCCTCTCCGCCGGTATTCTCTACTATAAACTGCTCTACGAAGCCTTTGTAGGCTTTCTTTGCCTTAGCTTCGTATTTAGACTTACTAAGATAACCCAATCGCATTCCTTTGAGGAAAGTAGCGGTAAAGATAGCCGAAGCGGAAGACTCCAAGTAGTTGGCAGTGGAGCAGCCATCGGGCACTTCGCCGTTTTCGTATTGCAGCAATTGGCACCAGCAGCCTGTGGTAGGATCCTGACGATCCAACAGACCGTCTGCTACAGCTTCCAGCTGGCGGAGAAACTCATCATAATCGGCATCATGTTTACCTGCTTTGTCCATCTGCTCCAAGATATCTACCAATGCGAAGAAATACCACCCTGCTGCGCGTCCCCAGAACTCGCTGCTTACACCATAGTGTGGGTTTGTGGAATAATCTCCCGTATGATCTGCCCAATTGGTAGTCTGGCTGCTTGTCGGAGTAGCAGAGAAAGCATGGTATAGCAATTTCTTTTCACTGTCCCATAATCTATTCCAGCACATGTCAAACTGCTTGCGGATGATAGCCCAGTCGCCTGCAGCCGAACCGGATATATAGCGTCCGTCAGCGACCATCATCGCCAATAATGCCGGCCCCATATACTGGCCGTCCAACCATAATTGGTTTTCATATGTATCTTTATGAAACCATCCTCCGGTAAAACTTTCATCTCCGGAGAATGCATTGGAAACCGGAGATAAAATAGCGTAACTGCTGTTATGCGTGCTCAATCCGCTTAACGCTTTTCCTTTCGCGGTTTGGCAATGGTCAGCTGTAGTGCTATTCTCATAATTTCTGCCGTCCACCAGACCAAGTCCTCCGGCTTTGGTAATATCGTACAAACCAAAATAGAGTTTGCAGGCGTTCAGGTCATCCAATGATTTCCCATCACGCTCACCGTTATAATAGCGGTTTCCGAACTCCTCCACGCTCTTGAACCATGAATAGGCATCTTCTCGCAACCCCTCGGTGTTGTAGTGCTGCTGGATGGCTTCCAGTGTGGCCTTGAAAACCAGACCGTTCACATAGTCAAAACCGCGGCTTTTGACATATTCACCGGTGCTTACTGTTCCTGTGGAGGCATCGTAGCGACCCAGACCGCCAACCTTGCTGGTATTGCAATGGAAGTGGTACAAGTTGCTATTGATAATCAACTGAGAGTAATAAACCGTCGGATCAAACTCGATGTGGTTTTGCGCAGCCTTCGTCATTTGTGGAGTACAGGCGACAAGCATCAGGATTGCTGAAAAAATCAATTCCTTTTTCATTTCTGGTTCTTCTTTTCTTCGTTCTTATTGAATGGTAACTCGTCTTTGGGTTGAATATAGTCTATCGCTTTACCGGCTCGGCTTTCTTGGACGGTATCGATTGTATGATACGCAGAATACCTTCTAAATCAGCCACATCGGTATTATAACGC
>JAFVHA010000026.1 GCA_017478035.1 Paludibacteraceae bacterium
TCCGACTGGATAGCACGCAGTTCATCGAGTTCGGTATCCACTCCGCGCGCGATGATATTCGGTCGTCCCTGTGCAATAGGCGGGTCAGGAACTATCTCCCGTTCGATACGGCATCGCATCTCGGCACACGGGTCCAGTTGTTCTCCCAACAGGCTCAGATACGTATTGTCGCGTGCTGCTTCGCATATGTCTTTGACCGGTTTGACGGCGCGCAAGGCATGGCCGAGTTGTACCATCTCACGCGGTCCAATACGACCGGTGGAAATCTTGCTTACGATACGCTCCAGGTCTCCCATCTGCTGCAAGGCTTCTTGAAGTTTCTCTCGGGCTTCGGGATACTTGAACAGATATTCCACGACGGTTTGTCTGTTCCGGATGGGGCGGATGTCTTTCAGAGGAAACGCCATCCATCGGTGCAGCAGACGTCCTCCCATCGGCGTGATTGTCTTGTCAATAATATCGTAAAGCGTGCAGCTATCCTCCGTCTGCCCGTTGACGAGTTCCAGATTGCGGATGGTGAACCGGTCGAGCCAGACGTATTTGTCCTCTTCGATGCGGCTCAGATGCTGGATATGTCCGGTTTGGAGATGCTGGGTCATATCGAGATACATGAGGATACCTCCCGCCGCCGTCACTCCTGCCGGCATTTTCTCGAGTCCGAATCCTTTGAGGCTGGTTACGCCCCACAGTTTCTGCAAGCGTTCGCGTGCCGTGGACTCTACGAGCATCCAGTCTTCCAGTTCGAAGGTGAAGTATTTCGAACCGAAGAGATTCTCTATCTCCGCTTTGCGCCCCCGCATGAAGAGCACTTCTTTGGGCGCGAAGTTCGTCAGCAGTTTGTCAATATAATCGCTGTCCCCTTGTCCGGCCATGAATTCGCCGGTAGAGATATCGAGGAAGGCGATGCCTATTTGGTGTTTGTCAAAATGGAGGCATGCCACCCAGTTGTTCTCTTTCTGGGTGAGGGTGGTGTCCGAATAGCTGACACCGGGTGTGACGAGTTCCGTCACCCCGCGTTTGACGAGTTTCTTGGTCATTTTGGGATCCTCGAGCTGGTCGCAGATCGCCACGCGTAAACCGGCCCGTACGAGTTTGGGCAGATAGGTATCGAGCGCATGGAAAGGAAATCCTGCCATCTCCAAGGCCTGGGCGGTAGTGCTTGCTCCGTTCGACCGGTGGGTGAGGGTGATATTGAGTATCTTGGCAGCTTTCACCGCATCTTCTGCGTAGGTCTCATAGAAATCGCCGCAACGGAACAACAGCATCGCATCCGGATACTGTGCTTTGATGTCGCGGAACTGCTTCATCATCGGTGTAATCTCTTCGGTTTTTGCCATATGATTGAAAGTTTAATGTTTAAAGTTTAAAGTTGAAGGAAGTTTATCTTAGATCCACCGTGATCTTGAGATTGTATCTTCTGCCGGTGAGGTAGTTGGGGCTGGCCCATTGCTGTCCGTACACATCAGCCACCCAGAAATAGGAGTTGACATTCTTCCATCCGACCACATTGAACACTTCAAACTGGATAGCCCATTGTTTGACATGCTTTGCGGACGGAGCCCGCATGAACTTGGCTGTCTGGGCATTGAACACATAGGTAGCCCCCAAGTCAATACGCTTATAGGTCGGCATTCGTCCCCATGCCTGGTTATTGCGCGGTGCATAGTACGGTTGCCCTTCCGAGAACTGCATTTTGAGATGGAATTTCAATTGCGGCAAGCGAGGTATATAATCCTGGAAGAGCATGGTGAAGTTCCATCGCTGCTCCGTAGGGGAGGGGATCCAGCCGTTGGCTGTTTGCCATTGGCTATTAGCTGTTAGCCGTTGGCGTGCGACCATGGATGAGAAAGATATCCATGAATCGGCACCGGGAACGAGTTCTCCATAGAGTTTGAGGTCAATACCTCCTGCGTAGCCTTGCGCATCGTTTCGTCCGGAGTAGCGGACGCGTACGTTATCCACTGTATAACTCTCCAACCGGTCAATATGTTTGTAATACCCTTCGGCAGTAAACTTGAACGGTCGTCCCCATGCCCTGAAGTAATAATCCCCTCCGAGCACCACATGCACGGACCGTTGGGCTTTGAGATTCCGGTTCAGTTGAATACGTGTCACGCCCAGCGCATCGGTAACGGTATCGCGCAGTTCTTTATAGAAAGGCGCCTGATAGTAGAGGCCGGTGGCAAGGCGGAAACAGAAATCGCGTTTCCAACCGGGAATCCATTCCACGGAGGCACGGGGGGAGGGTAGTACTTCGTTATTCCAACTCCACCACTGAAGCCGTCCTCCGACCGTCAGAATCCATTGTCCGGATTTCGTGTACCATTTATGCTCGTTCTGAATATATGCCTGCAGGCGCGCAGAGGTCATGGCACTTTCGCCTCGCATGGCATAATACAACTCCATCGAATGTCCGTTATCGGGCATCGAATAGCCGGCCGAGTCCCGCCATTCCCATTCGCTGATACGGTCTTTGATCAGTTCCGCTTGTCCGCTGACGCCCCAGCGAAGGGTATTATTGCTGTAGGTCCAGGTGCCGTTGTGCGCCAGGGTAATCACTCCTGCTTCCAGGCTGTTGCGCGCATGCTGATGGAAGATACCGGTGCCTAAAACGGACGTTTGTCCCTCAGACGGGTCCGCAAGTTCCGTATGAACATTGCCGGAAGACGACGAACCGTCCATCGGCGCATTGGAGAGCACGTATTGGCCTGTGATATCGAAATTCTCCCGCTCGTAGGTATAAAAGCCTGAGAGATCGAAACCGATCGTTATTTTTGATTGATGATTGATGATTGATGATTGAGCGCTGAGGGCACCGAAGGCGGTAAGGAATTTGTCTTTCTCCTGTCCGTCATAGTATATGGTCAGATTCTTGGCATCCTGTCCTCCGAAGGACTCGCTCAGACTATCCGGCGTGAATCTATAATCATTCTGACTGACGTTTGCCAGGAATGACATGGTCCATGGCTGATTTTTGATTTTTGATTTATGATTTTTGATTTTCCAGGTGATAAAGGTTTGGTAGTCGATGTAGGTAGGCTGGTAATTACCGGCAGTAGCTAATCCACCAAGCATATATTTGCTGGTTTTGTAACGCAAGCCATGCATCTGACTATAGGTGCTGTCTCCATGCCCTACATACAGATGTGCTCCGAGCAGGCTGGCACTGATGCTTGCTTCGAAGGCTTGCGGGCGTTTGTAGGTAATATCCAGCACGGAGGACATCTTATCGCCATACTGCGCACCAAAGCCGCCGGCCGAGAAATGGACATTCTCCACCATTTCCGGATTGACGAAACTCAGTCCTTCCTGTTGTCCCGAGCGGATGAGCAACGGACGATGTACCTCTATGCCATTGACATAGACGGAGTTCTCGTCAAACGAACCTCCGCGGACATTATACTGCGAACTGAGTTCATTGGTCTGGCTGACCCCGGCAAACGTAATCAGCAGACTCTCAATGGAGCCTCCGGTAGCATCCGGCATGACGCGTGTGGTGGAGGCGTCAATGCGATCCATCGTACCTTGCGTATGTTTGATGCCTCGCACCTCAATCTCGGCCAAGACCTGTTCGTCCGTGAGCAACTGCACGTTGACATTCAGTACGTCCCGCAGGTCGATGATACGCTGCTGCACGGTAGTATAACCGATCATGGAGAAATTGAGCACGACGGTGTCCGCTTCGTCCAAAAGGAGTTCGTAATAGCCGTTTTTGTTGGTGGAAGTTCCGATGGGTCGCTCGCTATTCAGCACCGCCACGTTCGCCAACTCGATACCGATATTATCCTGATCCACCACATAGCCATAGATGCGCGCAGTGCGAGCGAAAAGAGGAGTACAGAGTACAGAATACAGCGTACAGAGTAATATGGCTATTTTTCGTGATGCTGTCATGACGTCATTTCGAGACTTCGGTATGCAGTTGTTCAATATAATTCGTCAACTCCTCGCCGCCGAGGCCGGTTTCGGAGGATGTGACAAAGACGGGAGGCAGTTCTTCCCAGTCTTCCAATAACCGCTCTTTGTATTTTGTCACTTTGTCCTTTAGCACCATTTTACCCAGTTTGTCCGCTTTGGTGAAGACGATAGCAAAAGGCACACCGTTCTCGCCGAGCCATGCCATGAATTCCAGATCAATCTTCTGCGGTTCATGCCGGCAATCAATGAGCACAAACAGACATACCATCTCTTCGCGCAACAGACAATAGCGCTCAATCATCCGTCTCAGCGCCTCGCGTTGCTTCAGACCTGTTTGTGCAAAACCATAACCGGGCAGGTCCACGAGATACCACTCATCATTAATCATAAAATGATTGATGAGCAGTGTCTTACCGGGCTTCTGGCTCGTCTTCGCCAACTTCGGGTTATGGCATAGCATATTGATCAGGCTGGATTTGCCTACATTACTTCTACCGATAAAGGCGAACTCCGCCTTACCCGTCTTCGGACAGTCATTCACGTCCGGATTAGAGATGATATAAGTAGCTGTTCGTATCATTTCACACAATTCGCGGCGCAAAATTACTAAAATATTTGCATATATGCAAAAAAAAAGTATAACTTTGCGAAAAATTTACAATAGATGCCATGAGAAAAATCATTTCTATTTCCCTTCGCGAACCGATTTCTATATGGCTTTTCTACTGCAAGAATTATAATCGATTGATACAAAAAGGAGCCCCGAAGGACTCCTTCTTGTAGAAGGTAGGATACTATGATCCTATATTACTTCGTACTTGGTACTTGGTACTTTATTTCACTCTCGTGCCTCGGAGGTCGTAGATATGCTCGCCGCGGAGGATGTAGAAGTGACCGTTATGGAAGATCTTCTGCGTCTTGAGTTGGTCTTCGTTGACCAGTTCTACATCTTCGCTCTTCGAGATAGTGAACATCGGGCTGGTGACGTAGGTGAAGCTGTAGTTGGCGTCGATGACGATGCCTGACAGGTCAACTGACCAAACCGCTGCGTCCACGGTGACGGAGAGGACTTCTTCCGTTGCTTTCGGCAGACGGTACTGTTTCGCATCCTCGCCGTCAATCTTGACTGCGGTGATGAACTGATAGTCGCCGGCGGTGAGTTTCTGCGCCTCGTACGGGTCAAGGATAATCAGTTCCTCGTTCACCGGATCCCACTTGCCGAGCGAGCTCATCTCTGCGTCGAGTCGGTAAGGCTCGGCAGCGACGGAGGCGTTGAGGGTGTTGATCAGGTTATTCAATGCCGACTTGTTCCAAGTCATATCCAGCTGGATAGCGTCTGCGAAGCCGGTGAAGGTACAGCTCGAGACGAGTTCACGCGTGTCTTTTGCACGCAAGTCTTCGAGCGCTTTCTTGGCGTTGTTATAGAGTGCCTCGCCGGTTGCCTGGAAGAGCAGGATGTTCTCCTGTACGGTCTTCGAGAAGTCCCAAGTGATGGCATCTACCTGATCCAGCGCAGGGATGATAGCGGATGCATACCAGGATGGATAGTCACCCGGCAGATAGAGTGCACGGATGGATTGCTTGAGTTGCTCTTTCGCCTCCTCCATCAACTTGTTCGCCTCAAGTTCGAAGTCGTATTGGAGATTATTGTACTTCATATTAATCTCTTCGAGGGTGGCATTCGGGTCATTGATAGTCGCTTGTGCACTTGCGATAATCGCCTCTATTTCGCCTACTGCGGACGGAGCGTACATTGCTGCAACGGCCTTGAGTGCCGTAGCCTCCGAAACGAGATCTACCAGTTGCTGTTTAGCTGCTGCAATCACTTCGGCTTGTGCCTTGAGGTCCGCGTATGCCTGCTCTGCAGCAAGGAGCACGTCGAGGTTGGTGACGAGTGCTTTCTGCGCAGCCGTCAGGGCGTCGTATGCGTGACGGGCGTCATCGATGCGCGCCTTCGACGCTTCGTCATAAGCAACGGTACCGATGGCGTTGATCTTTCCGATGACCGCAGTAGCGGCAGCCTGATCTGCCTCGGCCTGTTGCTTGAGCACTTCGAGTTTCGCCTCTGCGGCCGTCAGCACGCTGTAGTTGCTTACCAATGCTTTCTGGTCCGCCGTCAAAGCGTTGTATGCGCTGCGTGCAGCTACGATAGCGGGCTCGCTCGACAGCGTCACCTCACCGATAGCGTTGATCTGAGCGATGACGGTGTTCGCGGCTGCCTGGTCTGCCTCGGCTTTCGCCTTGAGGTCTGCATAGGCTTTCTCTGCGGCGGTCAGCGTTGCGAGGTTGGTGACGAGTGCTTTCTGGTCTGCCGTCAAGGCGTCGTATGCCTCGCGGGCTGCGTCGATGCGTGCCTTGCACTCCGTCGTATAGGTGACGGTACCGATGCCGCTGATCAGGTTGGATACCGCAGCAGCGGCAGCCTCATCACTCTCGGCTTGTTTCTTAAGCACTTCCAGTTTGGCCTCGGCAGCCGTCAGCACGTTGTAGTTGCTAACCAGTGCTTTCTGGTCTGCCGTCAAAGCGTTGTATGCGCTGCGTGCAGCTACGATAGCGGGCTCGCTCGACAGCGTCACCTCACCGATAGCGTTGATCTGAGCGATGACGGTGTTCGCTGCTGCCTGGTCTGCCTCGGCTTTCGCCTTGAGGTCTGCGTATGCTTTCTCTGCAGCCGTCAGCGTACCGTAGTTGGTGACGAGCGCTTGTTGCGCAGCCGTCAGGGCGTCATATGCCGTACGTGCGGCATCGATGAGCGCCTTCGAGGCCTCGCTGTAACTTACCGTACCGATAGCATTGATCTTACCGATGACGAGGTCAGCAGCGGCTTGGTCTGCGGCTGCTTGTTTCTTGAGCTGGTCGAGTTTCGCCTCTGCTGCCGTCAGCGTACTGAGGTTGGTGACGAGTGCTTTCTGGTCTGCCGTCAAGGCGTTGTATGCTGCACGGGCAGCCACGATAGCCGGTTCACTCGACAGGGTCACGGTACCGATAGCGTTGATCTGTGCGATCACATTGTCCGCAGCGGCTTGGTCGGCTGCTGCTTTCGCCTTCAGGTCGGCGAGCGCTTTCTCTGCGGCAACCAGTGTAGCGTAGTTGGTTACCAGTGCTTTCTGGTCGGTCGTCAGGGCGTTGTATGCCGCACGGGCATCCACGATAGCCGGTTCGCTCGACAGCGTCACAGAACCGATAGCATCGATCTTCGTGATGACGATGTTCGCTGCTGCAAGGTCAGCTGCCGTTTTCGCCTTCAGGTCGGCATAAGCCTGCTCGGCATCCGTCAGCACTTTATAGGTCGCCGCGGAGATGAGGGCTTTCTGTGCGTCCGTCAGGGCGTTGTATGCCGCACGGGCGTCGTCGATGAGGGCTTTCGAAGCCTCGCTGTAGCTTACTACACCGATGGCGTTGATCTTACCGATGACGATGTCGGCTGCTGCTTGGTCTGCCTCGGCTTTTGCCTTGAGGTCTGCGTATGCTTTCTCTGCAGTTGTGAGGGTCGTGAGATTGGTCACGAGCGCTTTCTGTGCGTCCGTCAGGGCGTTGTAAGCCTCGCGGGCTGCGTCGATGCGCTCCTTGCAGTCCGTCGTATAGGTCACCGTACCGATGCCGTTGATCAGGTCGGTCACTGCGGCAGCGGCTGCTGCGTCACTCTCCGCCTGTTTCTTGAGGATCTCCAGTTTAACCTCTGCAGCCGTCAGGACCGCGTAGTTGGTCACGAGCGCTTTCTGTGCGTCCGTCAAAGCGTCATATGCCTGACGAGCGGCAATGATAGCCGGTTCACTCGACAGCGTTACCGTACCGATGGCGTTGATCTGACCGATGACGATGTCAGCTGCTGCTTGGTCTGCCTCGGCTTGCGCCTTGAGGTCGGCATAGGCTTTCTCTGCAGCCGTCAGGATAGCGAGTTTCTCAGCAGGAACAAGTGCCTTCTGCTCGGCGGTGAGGGCGTCGTATGCATTGCGTGCAGCGTCTATGCGATCCTTACATTCTGTCGTATAAGCGACTGCGCCGATGGCTTCGATCTTCACGATGACCGCGTCTGCTGCCGCTTTGTCTTCGATGGTGATGAAGTTCGTGAAGTCTTTCCATTCGTACTCTGCCTTATAGGAAGCGAGGCCCTTCTCCGGCACATATACCGGAATGGATTTGCTCACTTTTTGGAACGCGTCACTTCCTGCAGCAGGCGCGTTGACCGCCTTACTCGTGATGGATGTCAAGCCCGTACACTCGTCGAAGGCCAGCGATGCAATCTCGATCAGCGAAGCCGGCAGTGTGATGGCCGTGAGGTTCGCGTTATCCGTGAAGGCTTCATCGAGGATGCTCTCTACACCGTCCGGAACGACATATGCACCGGCTCTGCCGGTAGGATAAGCGATGAGTTCGGTCTGAACGGTGTTGAACAGCACACCGTCCAACGAGCTGTACGTCGTATTGGCGGGAGCTACGTTGATGGCCGTCAGTTTCGGGTTACGGAGGAACGAGCCCGGCTCGATCCAGTTAACCGTCTTCGGCAGGCTTACAGAGAGCAGTTCAGGACTATTCGTGAAGGCCTCGCTGTTGATCGAAGTGACGGTGTAGTCATTGATGTAGGTCGCTTTCTCCGGAACGACGATGTCACCGACGTACTTGTCGCCACTCAGGTCAAGCACCTGTGCGGTCAGGTCGGAACCGTCCAGGAAGTAGTTGATGCCGTCGATGAGCGCTTCGCCCGTATAGGTATTCGCGGTGAAGTAACCGGGCTTACTGTCCAAGCCGTCCGGACGAGCGTAGGTCTTGTCCGTCTTGCTGTCATCATATTTGGTGCCCTTGCCGCCAACCAATGCCGTACAGCCGCCAAACATATCATCGGACGAACTTGGATTCCATGCGTCATCGCAGTAAATGGTCTTCAACGCGGAACAGTCGTAGAACATAATACTCATTTCCGTTACGGAAGACGTATTGAAACTGCTGAGGTCCAACTCGGTCAGCGAAGAACAACCGTAGAACATAGTACCCATATCCATTACGGATGACGTATTGAAACCGCTCACATCCAAACTCGTCAGCGCGGAACAGCCGCTGAACATATTGTTCATATCCACTACGGAAGACGTATTGAAACTGCTCACATCCAAACTCGTCAGCGCGGAACAGCTGGAGAACATTCCGTTCATACCCACTACTGAAGATGTATTGAAACCGCTCACATCCAAACTCGTCAGCGCGGAACAGCTGGAGAACATTCCGTTCATATCCACTACGGAAGACGTATTGAAATTATGGAGGTCAAGAGAGGTCAACGAGTTGCATACCATGAACATAAAGTTCATATCCATCACCTCCGAGGTGTTCAAATAGTCCAAGTGCACGATGTCGGTCATATTCTCCAGTCTGCCAAACCATAAATAAGTTGAGGTCGGGCGGGCATCTTGCATCGATGCGTCTAACTCCGCGAGAGTAATAGCTATTTCCTGCTTATATTCCATGCCGGATGTACCGTATTTAGGTGTCCAACCCTCAATCACGTTTGCACGGCTGCTCTTTTGGTCGTCGTAGTACAATACTATCTTGCTGCCATCCACCATTGCCGCGTAGATCTCTTTCGTTCCCGCGCCCTTGGCTTGTATATTCTCGAAGTAGTTCCAGCCGTCTGCTGATTTGTATGCACTTACGCTCTCTGCAGGCACATAGACAGGGATGGTGTTGGTTACTCCTTCAAACACATTATCTCCGCAGGTCGGCGGAGTAATTGCCTCGCAGGTGAGTTCGGTCAAACCGGTACAACCGGAGAAAGCCTGTTTTCCAAGACTTGCAACAGCAGAAGGAATAGTCACAGCAGTCAGACTACCACAATTCCTGAAAGCATAATTATTTATCTTTGTGACCCCCTTACCAATCTGTGCAGAAGTCATGTTGATGCAATCGAAGAAAGCGTTCTTGCCAATGACGGTGACGCCATCTTTGATGATAACCGAAACAACGGACTTGCGGTCAGTGTACCATGGTACATCATTCTTCGAAGCATACTCCTCCATCGGACCCTTCCCTAAGATAGTGAGGACTCCGTCCGTTAAGTTCCAAGTAACGCCCCTCACGGTAAAGTAACCCGGCTGACCGCCTAATCCGTCCGGACGAGCGTAGGTAGCGTCCGTCTTGCTGTCATCATATTTGGTGCCCTCCCCACCAACGAGAGCCGTACAGCCGTAGAACATATAACCGGACGAACTTGGATTCCATGCGTCATTGCAATAAATGGTCTTCAGCGATTCGCAGCCTCGGAACATATAGCTCATATCCGTCACCTTGGCGGTATTGAAACTGCTGAGATCCAGCGAGCTCAGCGAAGAACAGCCAGAGAACATATTGGTCATATTCGTCACGTTGTCGGTATTGAAACCGCTCACATCCAAACTCGTCAGCGCGGAACAGCCAGAGAACATATTGGTCATATTCGTCACGTTGTCGGTATTGAAACTGCTGAGGTCCAGTGAGGTCAGCGAAGAACAACGCATGAACATAGCCTGCATATTCTCCACCTCCGAGGTGTTGAGGTATGCCAAACCCTCTATAGTAGTCAGGTTTGCCAGGTTAAAGAACCACCACTTAGTACCTGTCGGGAGGGCATCCACCATAGAAGGACTAATCACTGCCCTTGTAATCGAGTTGCGTGTAGCATCGTCCATATCCACACCCATTCCGGGAGTCCATTTATCCAACACGCCGGGACGGGAGGCTTTCTGGTCATCGAAATAGATGGTCATCGTGGACCCGCTCAATGCCGCGTAGATCTCTTTCGATCCTGTGCCCTTGGCGGTGAAGTAACCGGGCTGACCGCCTAATCCGTCCGGACGGGCGTAGGTCTTGTCCTTGGGTAAACTCGTATCATAGGTAGTTCCGTTACCACCCACCAGAGCAAAACAACCACCGAACATCACGTCCGAGTTCTCCAGAGAGGTAAGCTCGTTGAAATCCGTATTGCAATAGATGGTCTCCAAGGCATGGTTATACTGGAACATATGATCCACACGGGTTACCTTGCTAAAATCAAAATGGGAGATATCCAGCGTCTTGAGCACCGCACAACTATTAAACATCGATTGCATATTGGTCACATTCCCTGTATTAAAACTGCTGATATCCAAAGTCTCCAACGCATCACACCGGATGAACATACCCGCCATATCCGTCACGTTCTCCGTATTGAAATTACTGAGATCCAAATCGGTCAGGCTAGAGCAATGACCAAACATACGCTCCATCCTGGTTGCAGCGGAGGTTTCAAAGGAGCTTAGATCCAGGGAAGTCAAAGCCGCGCAGGAGTAGAACATACTGGAAAAGGTTTTTACCTTGGAGGTATTGAAATGACTAAGGTCAATCGACTGCAAAGACTCGCAGCCGTAGAACATTTCCTCCAAAGTAACGGCTTCGTCCGTTTGCAGGTTCTCCAAGCCCCTGATCTCTTTCAGATTCACCAGACGCAGAGAATCCGTAATGTTGATATGCCCGCCGTAGAACATCTCACTCAGGTTCGTAGGATGCACATTGAGCATAGAGGCGTCGATAACTACGATATCAATCTTCTTTGCATATTCTTTGAAACGGATGCCCCCTGTACCCGGATTATACCGCTCATAGTTGCTACCGGACGGTTTCACGCCGTAATAATAGGTCAGCGTGCGGGTTGACGGGCTAAAACCCGTGTACACGACATTCTCTGCCTGAACATAGGCGAGAACGCTCACAAAAAAAAGTAAAAAAGTAAATTTTTTCATAATTGTATATATTTTTAGATTGTTTGTTTCAGTATCTAAAATAAAACAAAAGGCAGCGCGCATAGTCATGCGCACCGCCTATACGATGTCAAATTCGACATTTTGCCCCTCTATGCCGCCATATACAACATGTGGGGGGGGGTAAAATTGAACATATTATTTAGAGTCAGGGACATATTTATCTTTTGCCAAACAGATCGGAATGCGTGCCTGTATCCAATAATAGCAGGATTAATTCGGTATCGTTCTGATCCCATATAAGAAGCCAGTTGGGCTCAATATGGCATTCCCAGTAGCCGTTCCACTTCCTGCCAATTAATTTGTGTGGATTGTACTCTTTCGGAAGAGAGCCGTTTTGTTCCAACAAACGAATGACATGCTCTAACTTAGAGATGTCCAACCCACGTTTCTTGCACAGTTTGTAGGAACGCTTGAATTGCCCTGAGTAACGAATCGTATACTTCATGCTTCCAGCTGCGCCATTAAATCTTCGACACTATCAGCTTGGTACACGCGACCTTCGCGTACATCTTCTATCGCACGCTCGAGGCTGCCCCGCTTCCGTGGAGCACGGACAGTAGTAACTTGCCAACCCATATTACGAGATTGACGACGCAAAAAAGAGGCATCTGCCAGCGGCAAAGTAACCTGCAATGTTCTCATCGGTACTTCCATACTTTTAGCCCTTTCTTTGAAAATCCGCCGCAAAGATATACTTTTTTTCGGACATATGCAAATAAAAAAGAAAAAAAGAGGATTTTTTTAGTATTTATTTTCCCCTGTTGTTGGTTTTTAGCAAATCAAAAATACGCTAACACTTACGAAAATAACAAAAATCCATGCGGCGTGTAACAGACCCCAAAAACCTCGGGTTGCCTCCGAGTTGCCTCCGAGATGCCTCCGAGATGCCTCCGAGTTGCCCTCGATATCTATTTTGTAACCCGTTAAAAATGTGGAAGTTATGAAACTACAAAAAAAGACAAAAAAAACTCACTTGTGCGAGCACAGACTGTTTTTTTTTTGCTTAAAAACTTGCATATGTGCAATTTTTGTAGTACTTTTGCATCGCAAATTAAAATGGATACCATGAAAAAGCTCTTCTTTTTGACTCTTGTGGTCTTTATTTCGGTAAGCAGTGTGGCGACTACGTTCTTCCCTTCGCGTACGGATTTTCGCGACGAACAGATCTATTTCCTGTTGCCTACGCGTTTCTACGACGGCGATCCGTCAAACAACATCCAGTGTTGGGATAACCAGTCCAAGAACGCCGGTGATCCCGCATGGCGCGGAGATTTCAAAGGACTGATCGAGAAGATGGATTATATCAAAGCGCTCGGATTCACGGCCATCTGGATTACGCCGATTGTGGAGAATGCTTCCGGGTATGACTACCACGGCTACCATGCGCATGATTTCTCAAAGGTGGATCATCGTCATGAGTCCGAAGGTATCTCTTTCCAAACCGTGATAGACGAGGCGCATGCGCGGGGAATGAAGATCATCCTCGATATCGTCCTTAACCACACCGGAAATTTCGGAGAAGCAAACCTATGCAAACTCTTCAACCGTGACTGGAGTGCCGATCAATCGTCCCTGGATTGTATGGTGCCTTTCACGCAGAAGGATGGGGGACTGCTGCCGGATAACTATCTCTCGCTCGATGCCAGCAAGCAGTATGCTGCGCGGTTATCGAAGATGAAAAACTCTGAAGACCAGAACGGCCAGAAGCGGAACTACGACTCCCATAACTATTGGCATCATTTTGCGCACGGAAACTGGGACGAACCCAACCGCTGGTTCTTCCAGATCGCCGGTGACTGCGTGGACTTGAATACAGAGAACCCGGCTGTCTATAACTACCTTATCCAATGCTACACCTCCTTCATCAACATGGGTGTGGACGGTTTCCGTATCGATACCGGCGGACATATCCCCCGTCTGTCTTTTAACAATGCTTTTATCCCTGCTTTCATCGCAGCCGGAGAAGCGGCTAAAGACAAACGCGGCGGTACTCCGTTCTATATGTTTGCGGAGGTATGCGCGCGCTACAGTTCTATTCTTTATCGTGAGCATGCGAACCTTTCTCCATTCTATTACACATGGACGGAGTCGCAAAACTATCCGTGGGATAACAACGCTGCCTCGTGGGATGGGTTAGTAGAGATGGAAGGCTCGAGTTGTACGTCTCATACCAACTGGCAATCTGTTTGGCAACAAGCGGAAGATGACTTCGGCGGTTTATCCGGTCAACCGACTTCGACCAATGCCTTTCTGAACGGGAATGACTATCATACGCCGGATTATACGAATGCTTCCGGGCTAAACGTGATTGATTTTCCGGTACATTGGAATTTTGCCAGTGCGTCCGGCGCCTGGAACATCGCCAAGCCCTCGAATGACAAATACTATAACGATGCGACATGGAATGTAGTCTATGTCGATTCACACGACTATGCTCCGGACGAGGTGCAGTTCAACCGTTTCTCCAAACCACAGGATACATGGGCAGAGAACCTCTCGTTGATGTTCACTCATCGCGGAATCCCTTGTGTTTTCTACGGCTCCGAGGTTGAGTTCCAGAAAGGCAAGCGCATAGACGAAGGTACGAACATCGCTCTGCAGAACTCAGGGCGTGCCTATTTCGGCGGATATATCAAAGGCGAAATAACGACAACCGATTTTGCGGAATATACCGCTGCTACGGGCAACTTAGGTACATCGCTCTCGCACCCGTTAGCGCAACATATACAACGACTCAGCAAGATCCGCATGGCTGTGCCTGCTCTCCGTAAAGGGCAGTATTCCGTAGATGGCTGTTCGGGTTCGTTCGCCTTCAAGCGCCGCTATACGGATGATGAGACCGACAGTTACGCGCTCGTATGCATCAGCGGCAATGCGACGTTCTCCGGCATCCTCAACGGCACGTATACCGACTGCGTGACAGGAGACGTCAAGAATGTGACCGATGGTTCGCTATCCGTTACCTGCTCGGGTAAGGGCAATCTCCGTGTGTATGTGCTTTCCACCGACAAGACTCCTGCACCGGGAAAGATAGGAGAGGACGGGAAATATATCTATACTTCTTCGCCCAAGAATATCCCGAATCCTACATGGGATGGTACGGAGATGGAACTTACCGATGATCCCGAGCACCCTGGTGGAGGAGGCGGAGAACCGACCGAACCTATTGATCCGTGTCTGGCAGATGCTAACGAACGCGCGGTGTTTTTCACCAAGTCCAGCGATTTCGGCAACGCCATCAACTGCTATATATGGTACACGAAGAGCGGCAATACCACCCAGGTATGCGGATCATGGCCCGGAAAGAAAGCAACCGCTCTCGGGAACGGAAACTATAAGTTCGTCGTTCCGGAAGAAGCAGCGGCAATAGACAACGATTGGATGATTATCTGGAATGACGGTAGCGGCAACCAGACAGCGGATCTGAAATACAAGAACCAATATCTCTATACAGGTGCCAACAAAGGAGCAATCGCAGCAACCACCAAGATCACTGCGATATGCGAAACAACCTATCTTCCTTCTCTTCAAGGAGCGATAGAGGATAAGCCATCCAAACGGATTATTGACGGCCGTCTGTATATTCAAGTGGGCAACCGGCTCTATGACGCCACCGGAAATCTCATTACCACAGATGCAGGTGGAATCCTTCCGGAGCAATGAGAATATAACTGATGCATACAACAGTCATAAAAGCAGCAGGGATGGCGGCGATGAGCCAGCCATTCTTGTATTTAGGCTGTTGGATAGGATCTTTCGGATGCTCTTGTTTCCAAAGCCACACAGTGCCGGCCCAAAGCGTGAAGGTAGCAAGGGTCTGGTTGGTCCATGCGAAATAACGCCAAACGAT
>JAFVHA010000027.1 GCA_017478035.1 Paludibacteraceae bacterium
CATCACCATCGCCACTTTGAAGCACGCGCCGTAGATACCCAGTTGTGCCTGCGCGTCATCTCCGGTATAGAGATACGGGAAGAGGATACGGTCGAGCGTCTGATTCATGATACCGGCCACGCCGAGTACCAGGAGCGGCAGCGAGTAACGGAGCATGTCTTTGAGCACCTGACCGTCAAAACGTCCGCCTCTCGGCATGGTCATCGGCAGTAAACAGAGCGTCTGAATAGTGGTCGCCAAGATATTACTGAGGAAGACATAAAAGACGTCATTCTTGCCCAGTACCACCAGGAACAGGATGTTAAATCCGATATTCAGCAGTACAAACAGCAGTTTGAGTGCTGCAAAGACCATCGGGCGTTTCTGATACCTCAGATAGGCGAAGGGGATACATGCAAACGCATCGATGGCGACAGTCGCAAACATCATCTCCACAAACTCCGAATGGTCGGGGTAGCCCAGCACATTCGCTAAAGGTTGATGGAAAATGACTACCAGCATCGTAAACAATGCGCTGCTGACGAGCAAGGCTGTGTATGCCGTCTTGTACACCGTTCGGGCATCATAGTCTTCGCGGTTGGCGAAACGGAAGAACCCGGTCTCCATGCCGTAGGTAAGGAGCACGAGTAACAAGGCGGTCCAGGCATACAGGTTCGTGACGATGCCGTAATCATCCGTCCGCGCTAACACATAAGTGTAGAGCGGTACGAGCAGATAATTAAGGAACTTGCCTATTATCGAACTCAATCCGTAGATGGCGGTGTCCTTCGCCAAGGATTTCATCTCACTCATCTCTTTCGACTTTTGTCTTTCGACCTTCTACTATGATCACTATTTCCCCTTTCGGCGGGGTTTGTTTGAAATGACGGATGAGTTCTGCCAATGTGCCTCGTACCGTTTCTTCGTGTACTTTGCTGATCTCTCGGGATACCGATGCTTTGCGCTCATCGCCGCACATGGCCGCCAACTGCTCCAGGGTCTTTACCAGACGGAAGGGCGACTCATAGACGATGAAGGTCTCGTCCAAAGTAGCCAGATACTGCAAGCGTGTCTGCCTGCCTTTCTTCTGCGGCAAGAACCCTTCGAAGTAAAAATGATTGTTCGGCAGTCCGCTGTCCACCAATGCCGGTACGAATGCTGTCGCACCGGGAAGACACTGAATCTCAATATCCGCTTCCGCAGCGGCGCGTACCAGGAAGAACCCCGGGTCACTGATAGCCGGAGTACCTGCATCGGAGATCAATGCAATATTGGCACCCGCTTTCAGTCGCTCCACGATATCCGCGGTCGTCTCGTGCTCGTTGAACTTATGATGGCTCTTAAGCGGAGTGTGGATATCGAAATGCTGCAGCAACACGCCGCTGGTACGGGTGTCTTCTGCCAGAATCAGATCGACTGATTTCAGCGTCTCGATGGCGCGGAGCGTCATGTCCTGCAAGTTGCCTACCGGTGTCGGCACGAGATAGAGCATTCTTAATTCTTAATTTTTAATTCTTAATTCACCCAAACCTGCGGTGGAGGGTGACAAGGAACTGCTGATATGTGTTACTCTCCTCGTCCCATTGGAAACGGGCGTTGATATATCCCATCGCTTCCTCGAACGAGCCTAAGGCGTTCAGTTCGTTCAGCGTGCGCTGCATCAGTTCGGCGTTCTGACCAAACAACTCGCGTTGATACAGGAACCGGTCACCTAACGAAATAGCCAGACGGATATCATCTACCGGTTTGCCATACATAGCCGCTTTCGGGGCAGCAGGTTCGTCAACTACCGGCGTGGGGGCTACTACAGGAGTCGGTTCTACTATCGGTTTCGGAGCAGGCTGCTCGATTGGCTTCTCGACAATCACTTCCTGTACAACCGGCTTCTCGACTATTTTCTCCACCACTTTTTCAATAACCTGTGGTTCCGCAGCGGCTCTGCTTTTCAGTTCTTCCACCTCAGCTTCCAACGAAGCGATGACCGCTTCGTTGGTTTGCTGGGCCTCCTCAAGTGCCGCTATCCGTGCTTCCTGGGCAGCGATACTTGCCTCAAGGGTCTCAAAATATTTAATTAACTCTTCCATTCTCTAAACTCTAAACTCTTAACTCTCAACTTACTTCGTTGCCTCCTCCAACTTCTTCATGATGGAGAACATAAAGATGGCAGCCACCAGACAAACACCTACGAATACGCTCCAAACGATCCACAAAGGTATATCGCCCCAGAGCTTGCCACCGATACGTACCAGGTAGTTTCCGATAGCTGTCGCTACGAACCAACCACCCATCATCATTCCTTTGTATTTCGGAGGTGCCACCTTGCTGACGAACGAGATACCCATCGGGCTGAGCAACAACTCACCAAAGGTGAGAATCAGATACGTGTATATCAGCACATTCGCGTTCACGAAGGTCCCATCACCGCTCATACGTGCCATTTCTTGTTGAGCAGGGGTCAGCAGGCCGATCGAGCAAACGGCCATCAGCACGTATGCTGCGGCGGCAACCACCATACCGTAGGCGATCTTACGCGGAGCCGAAGGCTCTTTGCCTTTCTTAGCCAACGCACTGAAGATAGCCATGCTCACCGGCGTGAGGGCCACTACGTAGAACGGGTTGAACTGCTGGAAGATCGGAGCGGCGATGCCCAGTTTTGCCGGATGATTAAGATATTGGAAAACGAGGAAGGCGGTAACGGCACTGCCTACACAACCCCAGATCAGTTTGGCTTTCTTGGTGCCTTCACCGAAGATACCGAACAGAGCATAGACGAGGATAGCGACAGCTACGAGATTCCAGATGTTGAAGGCCAGAGTCTGTGCACCGGATACTACGGGGGTCACGAACTCATCGGCGAAGAATGTAAGGGTCAGTCCGTTCTGGTGGAATGCCATCCAGAAGAAGAGTACTACGGTGAACACCAGACACAATGCCACGATACGTTTCTTGGTCTGCTCAGGAGTCAGTTCTTCTACCGCCGTATTGCCGCTTTGAGCAGCTTGTTTAACCGTGTTCTCTACATGCTTGAACCAGGGACGGCAAGCATAGTAAATAGCGATACTCAGTACCAGCGAAGCGCATGCAACCATGAAAGCGAAGTGATAACTGTCGTTGACGTTATAGCCCAGACTGTCCTGTGCCCACGCCATGATCTTCACTGCAGCCGTCGGAGCGAACATGGCACCGATATTGATGGCCATGTAGAAAAGCGAGAAAGCCGCGTCACGGCGGTCAGCATATTTCGGGTCGTCGTACAGGTTTCCTACCATCACTTGAAGGTTGCCTTTGAATAGACCGGTACCGAATGAGATAAGAAGCAAGGCTAACAGCATGATTCCCATGGCAAAACCGCCACCACCCAAGGGGATCGCCAGACAGATATAACCGAGGAACATGACGAAGATACCGATAGTCACACATTTACCGTAACCGATCTTGTCTGCTATCCAACCACCGATCAGCGGAAGGAAATACACACATGCCAGAAAACCGGCGTATATTCTACTTGCGGCGTCGGCTGAGAGACCGAAGTTCGCGCGCAGGAATAATGCAAAGACGGCTAACATCGTGTAGTAGCCGAAACGCTCGCCGGTATTCGCCAAAGCGAGCGCAAATAATCCTTTTGGTTGATTTTTAAACATAATTGTATTTTTTTTCGTTATTACGTTATGTCGTTATTACGTCATGTCGTCATGTCGACAATCTCAGTCCATCCGTGCTTGTCCTCCGCTCGCCCATACTGTATATCTTTGAGTGCGTGGTACAGTTCGGTCAGCACGGGTCCGGGTTCAGAGCCGAAGGAATAGGTGATACCTCGTTCTGCATCAATCACCTTGTCCATCGGACTGATGACGCACGCCGTACCGCAGGCTGCGGCTTCGCTCATATCGGCTAACTCCTCCAAACGGATATGCCGCCGGGTCACTTTATAACCGCGCTCTTTGGCAAGGGTCATCAGACTGTCATTCGTGATACTCGGCAAGATAGCATTCGACCGCGGCGTCAGGTATTCGATGGTAAATCGGTCTGTACTCTGTACTCTGTCAGCGCAGCGGTCTGTCTTCTTTATTCCAATAAAATTCGCCGCACTGCATTCGTCAATATACTTATGCTGCTTGGCATCGAGGAAGATACAATCCATCCCCATGGCGTGTGCCGCTTCGGTGGCGCGGAACGACGAAGCGTAGTTTCCGCCCACTTTGAACTGTCCGGTGCCGAAAGGTGCAGCCCGGTCCACATACCGGTTGATGATGAAAGTCGTGCAGTGGAACTTACCGGGGTAGTACGGTCCGATAGGGGAGGGGATGACGATAAACTCAAAGTCATGTCCTGGTCCTACGCCCAGACGCGGTGTCGTACCGATGAGTAGGGGTCGGAAATACAGCGTGGCACCGGTGCCGTACGGCGGCAGAAAATCGATGTTCTTCTCCAATGCCAGGCGTATCGCTTTGCCGAACAGCTCTTCCGGAACTGGTTTCATGAACAGTCCTTCGGCACTCTTGGCCAAGCGTCGTGCGTTGTCTCTCCACCGGAAGATACGAATCTTACCGTCCACCCCACGGAAGGCTTTCAAACCCTCAAACGCTTCCTGTCCGTACTGCAGACAGGTGGCCGACACATGCAAATGCAGGTACTTGTCCTGCGTGGCGTACGGTTCTTCCCATACGCCGTCATGACATGCCGCCCGAACGATATAGTCCGGCTCGGTATAATGAAATCCCAAACTACTCCAATCAATATTTTGCATCATTTCATCATTGAGCAAAGCGCTCATTTCATCATTCATCAAATAGCGTGTCCAATATGCTTAATTCCGTTTGCCACGGATGTTTATCTGTCCAGATTTGTCCGCTCCAGTCCTCCGTGCGAGCTGATAACTGACCGCTGATTACTGACGGCTTTTCCCTGCGCATCAGACTTACCAGCGTGGCATTCAGTTCGTCGTTTAAGTCCAACAACCACTTGTACTCTTTTTCGTAAAACGGCCGCAGGTAGTCTGCGAAGTACATGAAGTACGGTGTATGTTGGTACGCGCTGACCAGTGTGATCCAGTGTTGGTGTTGCCATCGGCTTTGGTAACTGATCTCGATATCCCGCGTCAATTGCTTATGTTCCACTTTGCCCACCGGAACCGTCAGTCTCACCAATTCTCCTTTCGCATCGCGAATCAGGCATCGATTCCTAAACGTCTGCTTCTCAAACGTCTCCATCTGTTCGATCGTAGCCGGTTCACTCATCAGCGCTTCCAAATACGACCTCGGCGGTAAGTAGGCGGTAGGCAAAATCATCGTCCTGTCGCTTTATTGCCAAGCCTGTTCCAACGTATCGAGTGTTTGTCCTTATCCACGCTCAGCCAGATGAACACCGGTCGGCCAACGATATGGTCTTCGGGCACAAAGCCCCAGTACCGGCTGTCGGCACTGTTATGGCGGTTGTCGCCCATCATCCAGTAGTAGTCCATTTGGAACTCATACTCCTCGCCGATTCGCATAGGTCGGAACTCATAGGCATCGGCTATCCGTTTGTAGAGCCAATAATTATCCACGGTGATCATGATCCGGTCGCCTTTGTGCGGGATGTAGATAGGTCCGTAGTCATCCCGTGTCCACTCGTTGTGTCCCAACGGATAGACAGCCCCTCCGCGGTCAGACGGTTCTATCTCGACGGCCAAGACATGAGGATTCTTCTCCAGTTCCGCTTTCATGGCTTGCGTCAAGGGGAAATGCCATGTCTGCGGGTCTATCTGCATGCGGTCGGCGATGCTGATACCTAATTTCTCCATATACTTCGCGCCGAACACATGTCCGTCCGTCCGCACGAAATAGTTCAACTGCACACCCTCCCGTTCCGGCTCTTGCATCCAGTCTGTACTCTGTACTCTGTCAGTGAAACGGTCTGTACTCTTCGTGAAAATCGTGTTCCCCACGATTTTCAACGAATCCCCCGGCTCGCCGACACAGCGCTTGACATAATTCTCGCGGCGGTCCACCGGACGAACGATGATCTCGCCGAACACATCCTTGCGGTTCTTGACTACCTGCTCGCCGTAATAGTAACGGAGGGTGTAGTAGTCCGGGTTTTGCATAAGGGTGCAGACGGTGTCGCCGGCAGGGAAGTTAAAGACGACGATATCTCCTTTCTTCGGGCTGGTCCATCCGGCGAGACGCTTGTAGTCCCAATGCGGGTGGTCGAAGTAACTCTTACCCCCACCGAGCCAAGCCGGCATGGTATGTTGAACGAGGGGCATCGATAACGGTGTTTGCGGTACGCGTGCTCCGTACGCCATCTTGCTGACGTACAGGAAATCACCTACGCGGAGAGATTTCTCCAAGCTCGAACTCGGAATCTGATAATTCTGGAAGATATACAGATTGATGAAATAGACCGCCACCAGGGCAAACACAATCGCGTCTATCCATGAGCATAGGGTATAAAGCCCGGGTTTGGTGTCTTTGTATTTGCGCCACCAGGAGTAGTTGATGTATTTGGTGGTGAACATATCCACGATCAGAGGCAGCAATGCCAGCCATCCGAGGCTTTTCCAGTCGCCCCATGCCACCCACAGCACGAATGCAACATACAGCGCACTCCATATTCCTGCGCGGATCCATCCCCCGCGCGTCACTTCATTGATTCTATCTTTGAAACTTTTCATTTGTTCACTCGTTAATTCGTTCATTCGTTAATTCGTTCATCCAAGCTCTCCGCAGCGAGTACCGCGCCCAGCGCAAACCCTCTGCGCCCTTTGGCGATATGTGTGATGATGATCGTATCTTCCTCGCTGTCCCATTTCACCTCATGCGTTCCCGGCACTTCCCCTTCACGAATCGACTCGATCTCGGAGTCCTGTAACCCGTAACCCATAACCCGTAACCCCTCGGCTAAAGTCTTCGCTGTCCCACTTGGTTTGTCGAGTTTGTGAATATGGTGGATCTCGGTGATGGACGGCGTGTAAGTGATTGCTGATTGCTGATTGCTGATTGCTTCAGCGAGATATTTATTCAAGCCAAAGAATATATTCACTCCCACCGAGAAATTACTGCTCCAAACGAGCATCGTCTTCTCATGAGTCCGTTTATCTTCGTTCAACAATTCCTGTGCATTCCAGCCTGTAGAGCCACAAACGACAGGAATGTTTTGTTTCCAAGCTTTGCGAATGTTCGTTTCAGCTGTCTGCGGTGTGGTGAACTCAATCGCCACATCCGCACCATTCAAATCGAAGGCATCGTTAACGTCTATACGCGCCACAATCTCATGTCCGCGCTGTAGGGCAATTTCTTCGATCATATGCCCCATTTTGCCGTATCCGATAAGTGCTATTTTCTTAGCCGCAGGGGCACGATTAACTTCGTTTTTCATATTAATTTCACAAAAAGCGCGCAAAATTACATAAAAAAAATGACATATGCAAGCATATGCCATTCTTTTTGCTAAAATCGACTAATTTCGTCAATTTTTCCACAGCCCTTAGCCTTGCGGGTGCGCGGTGTCGTATTTGTCCGTTTTGTGAACGACGCATACGGATGGCATATCCGTAGTGTTTGCTGAGATTTCCGGCAAAGGAAGAACAGATGGGAGATAGGATGATTTCCATACGAAAAATGGGGTTATGTAAGGTAAATGGACCGATAATGGACCGATAATGGACCGATAATGGAAGCTTAATGGACCGATAATGCACCGTAAAAGAGTCGATTTTGTTCTTTTTATAACGGCCTTGTTTTCAGTATTTTATAAGACTGTTATCGAGAGCATTACAAGGGTATCTCAAGAGCATCTCGAGAGCAAACCCTAATAATTACACAAAAAAACCGTCCGAACCGGACGATTTTATTCTTGTCAGATCACACCGAGGCTGTTGAGGAAGACGATGAGGATGGCGGTTGGGACGATGAAGCGGAGGAAGAAGATATAGATTTTCCGGAACCATCGTTTGATGGCATGCTCGGCATGCAGCACACCTTTCTGTCCTTCTTTGGGCAGGTTCCATCCGACGAAGACGGACATACCCAAGGCACCGAGCGGCATGAGGACGCAGGCGGTGAGTTCGTCAAAAGCATCGAAGAGCTGATTAAAGAAGATGCACGCGAGGATAAGGGTTATCACGATACACGAAGTGATGATGACGCTTTTTTTGCGGTTCAAGGGATGTTTGGTATGCTCCGTGGCTTCGCAGAGGAAAGCGACAGACACTTCCATGAGTGAGATCGTAGATGTGAGCGCCGCGATACAGAGCAGCGTGAAGAAAAGGACGCTGCAGAACCATGCGAACGACATCTGCTCGAAGATAGCGGGCAGTACGACGAAGACGAGTTGCGGTCCCTCCGCGGGATTGAAACCGAAAGAGAAGACGGCAGGGAAGATGATGATTCCCGCCAGCAGCGCCACCATGGTATCGAGGATGATGACCTGGATCGAAGTGCCGGTGACGTTCTGCGTCTTGGGCATATAAGCACCGTAGGTGATGAGGGCACCCATACCGATGGAGAGGCTGAAGAAACACTGTCCCATGGCTTCAATAATCACTTTCGGCGTGATCTTCGAGAAGTCGGTTTGGAAGAAGAACTGCATACCGATATTACTGCCGTCCAGCATGAGCACGCGTCCCGCCATGAGTAACATCATGATCAGCAATAAGGGCATGAGGATCTTACTGAGTCGCTCGATACCTTTGTTGACATCAAACCACAGTACGGCGGCGGTGAGGAAGACCGGCAGTAGGCTGAACGTGATCATACGGGGTTTATTCGCCACCACATGGTCGAAATGGGAGGTGAGCGTATCCATATTCATGCCGCTGAAGGCATTCGTGACCGCTTCCGCGAGATAACTGAAACACCATCCGGTGACGACGAAATAAAAGCCCATGATACAAAGGGACGTGAGCATACACAGCCAGCTGAGCCATTGCCATCGGTTGTTGCCGTTCAGCGTGCGGAAAGCGCCGTAGGCACCCTTGCCGGATTTCTTACCGATAAGGAACTCGGTGATGATCAGCGGCATGCCGAAAAGGAGTACGCAAATCAGATACACGATGAGGAAAGC
>JAFVHA010000028.1 GCA_017478035.1 Paludibacteraceae bacterium
ATCCGTGGTTGTACTATCTGACGGTTCTTTCCGCGCTTGGCCTATGGTTATCGATAGCGCTTATCCTGGAGAAAGCGGGTGGGCGGATAGTGCGGTTCATTCAATACATCGGCCGGAACACATTACTCGTACTATGCTTGCATTTTCCTACCTTCAGCGTCATCAAAGGTATGGCAGTACTATGCCGGGTTCCTCTTTCGTTCTTCGAAACGACAACAGGTTGCCTCGTACTGTGTATAAGCACGTTTGCAATCTTATTGCCGTTGGCATATGTGTTTAACCGCTATATGCCTATATTTTCTCCTTTTCCGTTGAGAACACGGACAGATGACACCTCGGTCAAACTATCCGAGAAAAGACAGTAATGACTGTCCACCACCTCCTGGAGATTCACCATATCGCATAAGGTGTGGAACAGCACTTGGGAAGACACTTGTTTGTCTTTATTGGCCTGTAAGGCGACCACTTTATCCGGATATCGCTCTTTGAAGGAGTCGGAATACCATACAATCAAAGGAACGTGGTACTCCCATTCGCTGCCTTCATACGAACCATGCACCCACAGTTTGCGTTCGTCGTCGCACAGGTTCTCTCCGTGATCCGGCATGTATATAAGGCATGCGCAACGTTGGGTGGCCGAGAGGGTTTGTATGAGCGAATCCAGTATAAAATCGGTGTACAGGATGGTATTGTCATAGGTATTGGTCATCAGTTCTTTATCAAACGCACCGTTGGAGTCTCCGGGCTTAAGACAAGGCTCAAACAGGGCAAATGACTGAGGATAACGGTCTTGATAATTCAGGTGACTTCCTTTGGTATGCAGTATAATCAGATTAGTACCTTCTTTTGCTTGGATAAGGCCATCGAACGGTTCGAACAAGGCTTCGTCCAGTACCTCTCCGGATGCAATCCAAGTGGTGTCCAAAGTGGGCAACACATGCTGCAAATAGCGTATCGGATCCGACTCGGCACTCAGCCATGCCACCGGATAACCGGCCTCCTGAAAAGCGCCGCATACGGTCTTCTCCCGGTAAGCCAGAGTCGGATCTTCCGATGTCGCACGGGTGAGCATAAGCGGTACGGATAGGTCGGTGGCATTCGCTTCCGCATAGGCATGGGTATAGAAGATGAGGTTCGGTTGACGCGAGAGCCGCGGATTGGTCTCTCGTTCGTACTGACCGTTCAAGCTGAAATTATGAAATCTTGCCGCTTCGCCTATCACCAGCACATAGGTGGCAGAGTCCGTATCCGGACGGGGAGTGATGCCGAATCGGTAATCCGACAGGGAGGTTATCCCATCTATCTCCCGTTGGTGCTTGACGGCGCGGAAAGTCTGCAGATAGATATCATAAGGGAAGACTTGTCCCATACGCATGCCAAACGACCAGGCATATATTCCGGCATAAACGCGTTTGTTCGGAGCCGTATATTCTTTGTTCAAGTAGGAGGCGTGAAGGGCCATTAAGAGAATCAATTCCGTTGCGAGAATGCTCCATGCTACCCATTTCCTGGGCATCTGAATCATTTTCTTTTGCGGAATACAGGTCACGAGCCATCCGTACAGGCACCATACCATCACTACCGCCAACACGCCCCATCCAACCGATGAGAGCAGTTCCATGGCCTCATTCCTGTTGGTGGAAATGATCCAGTGCATATAGGGCATGCTTACCGGTTGGCCGTTGAGGTACAAACTACTGACCTCGATGGGAAGCACCGTCATCTGTGCGATGCCCGCGATGATAAAAAAGGTCCGTTGCTTGAGAAGCAGCAAGCCCGCCGAATATCCAAATGCCGCCACCAATATATACCACACCCGGTCCATGGCGCCATTAAACAAGGCGTCGGCAAAAAAGAGGGTATACAGATTGGCGGAGAGAAGGAGAAAGAGCAACAACAGGTTACTGATTATTTCCTTTTTGGTGTGCTTCATCCTTTAATCAGTTTCATGAACTCTTCACGTGTCTTGGCTTGATTGAAAGCACCTGTAAAATCGGAAGTGACCGTCATGGCGTGCTGTTTCTGTACGCCGCGCATTTGCATGCACAGGTGTTCCGCTTCGATCACGACCATTACGCCCAGAGGGTCAAGGGTCTTTTGAATGCACTCTTTGATTTGGGTGGTAAGGCGTTCCTGAACCTGCAAACGACGTGCAAAAACATCTACTATCCGGGCTATTTTACTGAGACCGGTGATGCGGCCGTTGGGGATATAGGCCACATGTACCTTGCCGAAGAAGGGAAGCATATGATGTTCGCAGAGCGAATAGAAATCAATATCTTTGACCACCACCATCTGGCGGTAATCTTCTTCGAAAAGCGCAGAGCGGAGAATGGCCTCCGGGTCTTCATTATAACCCTTGCAAAGAAATTGCAATGCTTCGCCCACCCGGTGCGGAGTCTTCACAAGCCCCTCACGCTGCGGGTCTTCTCCTATCTGACGCAAGACTTGCTCTACCGAAGCAGAAATGGCTTTGGTAACCTCCGGCTTACTATGAAAATCCTGTAGATTCATTGTAATACTTTCACTTTATCGCGAACAATATATGTATCCCCGAGCATGTCCGGATACTGCTGAACGAAGATTTTCTTGTACTCTTTGGCGTCCTCATAGGATCGGAAATCTCCTATTCGCACCTTCCAGAAAGGCGGAATATATTGTACGTAAATAGTATGGCTCACCTTCTCCTGCAGTTTGCTCTCCAAATCCAAGGCTTCCGATTTGGCGTACTGTTGCTGGTTCGACGAATATACCTGTACGCGGTATCCGTCTATCTCCACCCAGTCCAGCGTTCCTTTCACGCCTTCCAACAGCAGTGCTACGGCCGAATCCTGAAGCACTTCCACATTGGGCATGGATTCCAGGATATTCGGACGCTGAGCCACCTCTATCGTATCATCAGCCCATACACCGGTAGTGACGAGCATCATGAAAAAGACTATACAAATATGTTTTCTCATATGGACAACTTCAACAAATAGTATGCCATTAGTAACGGAAGGACGAACCACCGACGAACTCGCGAAGGAAGGAGGTAGGCGGAATCTCGCG
>JAFVHA010000076.1 GCA_017478035.1 Paludibacteraceae bacterium
CCCCACTGTGTATCTCTCTACCCATAGTCCGCAAGGACCTGAGAACCTCGAAGCCAAGCGTGTCATGGACTTGGACAACCCCGTCCCGACAGTCTTTGCCGAGGTGGACTTCTCCGAGCAAAAGGGAGGCGGCAAGTATGTTTGTTCCATCTGCGGTTATGTCTATGACCCTGCCGAGAATGACGGCGTAGCTTTTGAAGACCTGCCTGAGGATTGGCGTTGCCCGCGTTGCAAACAACCCAAGTCCCGTTTCAATCCGGCATAAGAGATACTAATTATGGATTTACAAGGATATATGAGCGGAGCCATCCGCCGTATTATGGAGAAAGCCTACCGCAATGTGTTAGGCAACCCGCGCGAGGCGAAAACGGTCTTCCGCTTGCAGCAGATTTTCCTCAAATCGGAAAGTCGGCGTAAGAGCGTGGCGAAGGAAACGGGTATTGATGTCCCGCCATTCCTCATTTGCAGTATCTCCACCGAATGCAACCTTTCCTGCAAAGGCTGCTATGCCCGTGCTAACGGTATAGCCGATGACCCCGGTAAAAGCCAGCGTCCTACCCTCACGCCGGAACAATGGCGCGACATCTTCTCCGAAGCCGCATCGCTGGGTATCAACTTCGCCCTGTTGGCAGGCGGCGAACCGATGATGCGCAAGGATATCTTGGAGAAAGTAGCGGAAGTGGAGGACATGATTTTCCCGATCTTCACCAATGGTACACTCATCGGTCCGGCATATATCGCTTTCCTTAAAGAGCATCTCAATCTCATCCCCGTCATCAGCATCGAGGGTGCGGAACATGGCACGGACACACGGCGTGGAGCAGGAATCTACCGTCGCGCGATGATGTCCGTTGAGAGTTTGCACGCGGAGAAACTGTTCTTTGGTGTCAGTATTACCGTCACGACGGAAAATTTCGCGCTGGTCACATC
The DNA here is from genome assembly GCA_017478035.1 of Paludibacteraceae bacterium. Lineage (GTDB taxonomy): Bacteria > Bacteroidota > Bacteroidia > Bacteroidales > Paludibacteraceae > Colicola. The sequence goes on from JAFVHA010000076.1 coordinate 931, forward strand.
TGACGAGTATGTGGATCACCTGCGCGAGCTCGGATGCAAACTCATCATCTACGTCGAGTATGTGCCTACTGAGCCGGGTACAGAACATCTGGCTTTCGGCGATGCCGATTTGGAGCAGATGGAAGCCGTGCAAGCGCATCAGCGTGAACGCTATCACGATGTGATCATCATCTCTTTCCCCGGCGACGAGAAGCATATGGGTGGTTGTTTGGCAGCAGGACGCGGATTCTTCCATATCGGTCCTGATGGCAGTGCCGAGCCATGCCCGTTCTCGCCCTACAGCGACAGCAACGTGCTCATGCTGGGTGTCAAAGGAGCCTTGCAATCGCCTCTTTTCCAGCGTCTGCGCGAAGTACATCTGGTAGGCGGCGAACATTCCGGCGGCTGCGCCCTCTGGGAGCACCGCGAAGAAGTAGAACAAATGTTAAATCAATAAGTATATGAAATACGCAGTTCGTTATTTTAGTAAGTTCGGTCATTCCGAGCAGATGGCAAAAATAGTCGGAGAAGTGGTCAAGACCCAACCGGAGACGGTAGCTGTGCCGTTGTCCGAACCGGTGGATATACTCTATCTTGGAGCAGGTGTCTTCTTGGGTAAAGTCAATGGAGCCATCGGTCAGTTCATCGATACGCTCAAGCCTGAGCAGGTGAAGAATGTAGTGTGCTTTGGTTCGTGCGCTATCATCGACTCGCCGGTACCGCAAATGCGTAAGATGCTGGAAGCGAAGGGTATCCGGTGCGACGAGCGTTCGTTCACCTGCAAAGGTTCGATGGGACCTGTCCATTCCGGTCATCCGAACCAGCAAGACCTTGCCGACCTCCGGGCGTTTATTGAGAAAACGATAAAATGACCACACTTCTCATCGGATTATTGATTCCTCTGTTGGGCACTATGCTCGGAGCATCGTTCGTGTTCTTTATGAAGAAGGACATGCCCGTCCGCCTGCAAAAAGCCCTCTTGGGATTCGCTTCAGGAGTGATGGTAGCGGCCTCCGTATGGTCGCTGCTCATTCCTGCGATCGAAGCGGAAGCAGACAAAGGACCGTGGGCAGTCATGCCTGCGGCTGTTGGTTTTCTATTGGGTATCCTGTTCCTCTTGGCGATTGACGAACTGACGCCGCACTTGCACGTCGGTGCAACCTCACCCGAAGGACCGCGGTCCAAACTCTCGCGCACAGCCATGTTAGCCCTCGCGGTCACGATTCACAACCTGCCCGAAGGAATGGCAGTCGGCGTCGTCCTCGCCGGAGCCACGCAAGGCACAGCCGGACTCTCCTTGTCCGCAGCCATCGCCGTCTCGCTCGGTATAGCCATCCAGAACATCCCCGAAGGAGCCATCATCTCCATGCCCATGCGCGCAGCCGGCAACAGCCGTTGGCGTTCCTTCCTCATCGGTTCGCTCTCCGGCATCGTTGAACCCATCGGAGGCCTGTTAGTAATCCTCTTAGCCGCATGGCTCACACCCATACTCCCGTATCTCCTTGCCTTCGCCGCAGGAGCGATGCTCTACGTGGTAGTCGAAGAACTCATCCCCGAAGCCTCGCAGGGTACCCATTCCAACCTCTCCACCATCGGTTTCGCCATCGGCTTTGTCCTCATGATGGTTCTCGATGTGGTGTTGGGGTAAACACAAGCAATACAATAAACTGACTGCGTTTTAATCCTTATAAAATTAATAAATCTATAAGGAAAAACAGGCTGCAAATTAAGAAATAGCGGCCGTTACTAAAGAAAAAACACCTGGCGCTTGTGTGCGTCAGGTGTTTTGTGTACCTTTGCAGCATAATTTAATAACTCTATCAAATAAGGTACACAATGTATAGATTAGGTATTGACATAGGCAGCACGACCATTAAGATGGCGC
>JAFVHA010000029.1 GCA_017478035.1 Paludibacteraceae bacterium
CGACGGCGATTGTGGCGTGCGCAGGCATCGCATTGGGACTGACGTCCTGCAACGTGACGCGGACCATTACCACGCAGTCACAGTATTATCAACGAGGCGACACGACCTGCACCATCGTCACGAAGACTATCGAGACGTACGATGCTTCGCGCAAGCTCTAACTTGTGCGACTACGGGCACAGCCCCAATTAAATTTATTATTAACCTTCAAAAACCTTAACGAATTATGGCAGTAATGAAAGTAGGCGCTGCGGGTATTGAGACCATGAGCGGCGCATTGAAACGCCCGAAGAAACAAGACGGGCACAACCACGGTAACTATCTGGTAGCCACCCACCGCGTAGCGGCCACGACCAACCCCAATTGTCAACGCGTGTACTCGTTCGACGCCGACCGTTACAAACGTTCGACGCCTGTCTCCGCTCGCGAGCGTGACATCCGTAACCGCTTCACAGCCGTAGCTACCGCAGTAGCCAACCGTGCGCAGGATCTCACCCAGATGACTCAGGATCAGATTGCCTTCAATGCCCAGAAAGACCAACCGGGCGGCAAAAAGACGATGAAAGCGTATCTGTGGAGCCTCGAGATGGCCACCTATGATGCCGCGCACCCGCAAGGCTAAGCGCCGGCAATTTAAAGAAAAAAGCGTCTTCGGGCGCTTTTTTCTTGCATATGTCAAAAAAAAGCACTACCTTTGCGCCAAATATGCCATTTTGGCAGATATGGGCACTTTGGCATAGTGTTTGACGAGTTAACAAGTGAATGAGTTAACGAATGAACGAATTAAGGAGTGAACGAATGAAAGAGAAAAAGATAGAAAATCTGAATGATGAGATGAGCCGCTCGCAGAGCGAGCTCAATGATGAGCCGATGGCTCCTAATGATGAAGGTCAAGAACCGGAGCAGGAGCAGGAGCAAGATCAAGAGCCGGTAGATGAGGTAGAAACACTCAAGGCGCGTATCGAGGAGTTGGAGGACAAGAACCTGCGGATGATGGCGGAGTTTGACAACTACCGTCGTCGTACCAACAAGGAGAAACTCGAACTCATGGCGACCGCCGGAGAGCGTATCTTCACCGAGATGCTGCCACTTGTGGACGATTTCGAAAGGGCAATAGAAGCCATGGGCAAAGAGCCTGACCCCGACCCTTCCTTGAAAGGAAGGGAGGATAGTATGTTATCCGGCGTCAAGTTGATTTATAACAAGTTCCTTGCGTTCCTGGCGGCCAATGACGTACATCCGATCGAGACCGAAGGTGTGGACTTCAATACCGACGAGCACGAAGCCGTAACGACTTTCGCTGCCGGAGAAGAGAACAAAGGCAAAGTGATTGACTGCACGCAGAAGGGCTATAAGCTCGGCGAGAAAGTTATCCGCTTCGCCAAAGTCGTTGTAGGAGAATAAAGACATTTACCATTTGGTCATGTACCATGTACCATTTAGTTCGTCATTTAATCATTGAGTCAATATGACACGAGAAGAATTAAAAGAGCGGTTTAGGCAGTTTTCGTTGCGTATTATTAAAATGGTAGATGCCATGCCGAATACTATTTCGGGAAATGCAATCTCCAAACAAATAGTGCGGTCCGGCACGTCTCCCGCTGCAAATTATAGGGCGGCTTGTTTGGCAAAGTCCGATAAGGATTTTATTAACAAGCTAAAAATGGTGGAAGAAGAAATAGATGAGACAAATCATTGGTTAAGTATCATTATAGATAGCGGAATGCTACCCAAAAACCGTGTACAAGACCTATATGATGAAAGTTTGGAACTTGGGAAAATAGTTACAAAATCTATCACTACGGCAAAGTCCAGGGCAGATGTGTAAATAACTAAATTTCCCAATGAACAAATAAATGAACAAATTGTAAATGAATAAATCGTAAATAGATTTATGGCAGAGAAGAGAGATTATTATGAAGTGTTAGGCGTGGATAAGAGCGCCAGCGCGGAGGAGATAAAAAAAGCGTACCGCAAGAAAGCGATACAATATCACCCGGACAAGAACCCGGGCGACAAAGCTGCCGAGGAGAAATTCAAGGAGGCAGCCGAGGCGTATGAAGTGCTTTCCGACCCGCAGAAACGGCAACGTTATGATCAGTTCGGCATGGCAGGCATGCAAGGCGCAGGCGGCTTCAGTGGCGGCGGCATGTCGATGGAGGATATCTTCACTCATTTCGGCGATATCTTCCAAGGCGCAGGGTTCGACATCGGCGACATCGGCGAGATGTTCATGGGTGGCGGCGGTCGCAGTCGCGGTCCGCGTGTCCGCCGAGGAAGTGACATGCGCGTCAAGGTGCATCTGACCCTTGAAGAGATCGCCAAGGGATGCGAGAAGAAGATCAAAGTGCGCAAGCTCGTACAATGTAAAGATTGTAACGGAAGCGGTAGCAAAGACGGTTCTACGGAAACCTGTCCGACCTGTAAAGGCTCGGGACGCGTCGTCCGTCAGCAACGAGGTATCTTCGGTATGATGCAGGTACAATCCGAGTGCGAGGCCTGCGGCGGCGAAGGACGTATCATCCGTAACAAGTGTCCGAAATGTAACGGCGAGGGTGTCATCCGGGACGAAGAGATCATCCCGATCACCATTCCTGCGGGCGTGGCAGGCGGCATGCAACTGACCGTACCCGGCAAAGGAAACGCAGCGCCGCACGGTGGTGTGCCCGGGGACTTGCTCGTACTCATCGAAGAAGAGGAACACAAGGACTTCATCCGTCAGGAGAGTGACCTGATCTATAACCTCCTGCTCGATATGCCAACGGCTGTGCTCGGAGGTCAAGTACAGATCCCGACCCTCACCGGCGATGTGAAGATAACCATCACGCCCGGTACGCAACCCGGTAAAGTACTCCGCATGCGGGGCAAAGGTCTGCCGCGTATCGACCAGTACGGACGCAGATACGGCGAAGGTGACTTGCTTATCAATGTAGGGGTTTATATCCCCGAGAAACTGACAAAGGACGAACGCAAGCTGATTGAGCAACTGCAAAGCAGTCCGAACATCGCTCCGGGCAATGCGGACAAGAAGAATTTCTTCAGAAACTTGTTTGGTATTTAGACCGCTCACTATGTTCGCTGACAGAATAAAGACCGTTTCACTGACAGAATACAGACTGATTATGTCTGTACTCTGTATCCTGTACTCTGTCTTCCTATTCGCCGAAGTGCCAATAGAGAAACCGGATTTGAGTAAGCCGACGGGAATAGCGCCGGCTTACTTCGGTCCTAATGCGTTGCCCGTTATCGATATGCTGGACGGCCGCACGCAAAGCACGCTGAATGTGGAACTGGCGGGCGAAGGATATTTTAAGGTACAAGGGACGAAGTACAATGTACAAGGGACGAAGAATAACACCGTGGATATTTTTGCGCGCGTGTGTGTGCCCTTGTTCACGCGCTGGGCGAATCTGAGTATCTGGATGCCCGTGTACGGATGGTACAATCAGTATGACGGCAAAGGAAGCGGTGCGGGAGACGTGTATATCGCTACGGATATTCAAATCCTCCATAACGAATGGTTAAAGTCCGAAAAGGCGAAGTACATCCCCCAGATGACCCTCCGCCTCGGAATGAAGACAGCCAGCGGCGAACAGTTCGAACGGAGACGTCATTATGACTGCCCGGCGTATTTCTTCGATGCCGCGATAGGTTACTCCATCCCGATGAAGGATCTGGAGTTGCGCTTTGCGGGTTCTGCCGGTTTCCTTTGCTGGCAGACCGATAACGGACGTCAGAACGACGCGGTGATGTACGGCCTGCAGGCCCGCTTGCAGCATGAGTATTTCTCGATTCAGGCTACATGGGGCGGTTACGTCGGTTGGGAGCGGAACGGAGATGCGCCTATGACCGTCAAAGCGCGTATGGCAGGACATGTCAAAGGCTTCGAACCGTATGTGCAGTATCAATACGGAATCAAAGACTATCCCTTCCACCAAGTGCGTGTAGGTCTGGTCTATCATATTAAAATACTGAAAGGTTGATCCATTTCAAGAACATAGGGGTTCTGGCGCTTTGTGCTTTGTGTTTCCTTCCGGTCAGGGCACAGTTGGTGGGCACCGACACGGTATCCGGTGCTTTCTTCCGCGACTGGTACCAGACCACCGACCTGTCCCATTACCTCGATAACTGCAACCCGTACACCGTTTACGAGACGGAGACCACCGGCGAGTGGAACTTAAGCGAGCAACAGGTTTTCTCGATTGCCGGCAACTCGTTCAAGAACAACAAATACCTTCTCAACGGGATGCGTATCGACTCGCGGAGCAGGGTAGGCGCCACCTTGCTGCATATGCAGATGGACCGCACCTCTCTCACGCTCGACTATCATGACGGCGAACTGTTCTTCACGGACGACACGCTGCAGCGCGCTTCGCTTCGCCTGACGGGCAACGCAGGTAATTTAGGCGGCATATCGCCCGGCACCAGACAGTTGATCAATACGTTCCATAAGTCGGCTGCCGAGCGAGTGATTGACGACCGTCCGCTGAAGAACCGCAATCATGTGGTAGGCGCCGGAACGGCGGATGTGACGTTCGGTATCTACGCCAATGACCGGCGTTATTACCAGCACGCCTATTTCAACTACGGACGTAAACGTCTGACGGCTTTCGACCGGACGGGTATAAGCGGTATGTACGACGCCGATTATTATACGGCGCAGTTGGACGGTGAGATACCTCTCCCTCTCAACTCTCAACTCTCCACTCTCAACTATTTCATGGTGACTGCCGGACGTGCAGACTATGGTTCGGAGTTCCTGTACAACAAGAACGAACAGGCGACGAACCGCGCCTACCAGGTAGGTTTGTACGGCGATATGCACTTCGATAACGGCGGCAAACTGACCGGCGGCCTGAGTTATGAACTGAGTCACTGGCTGCATGATTCGCTTTCTTTCAGCCGGAATATCATTGATCAGGACGGCGAAGGTTTTGAACCCTGGTACCCGAATGGCCAACTGCACAGCGTCAACCTGTCGCTTCGATACGACCAGCCGCTTTTGTCGTGGTTGCGCGTTCATGTGGAGGGCTATAACTCGCTGTTGCATTTCAAGCCGACCACCCGCGAGTGGAGCAACGCGATATACATGCAGCGTTACGACGATACGACTCCGACGCCGCTTTATACCTACCAATGGAAAGCGTCTCCTTTCTTCGCGGGACTGTTGGAGAACGAGGCCTTGGTCATCGCCGAGAAACATCTGGCGAAGGGCTTGGAGCTGTACGCGCATCTCGGCGTCTCGCTGGACGGTGTCGTGTTAGGCGACGGACACTCGGTGGTCACGCCGAACTGGCTGGCTAAGTTCGCACTCGATTATACGCCCTGTTGGTGGTTTAATATCGGCTTCTCGCTCAGTCATCACCGGATGAGTTATACATGGGATGACGTGCGCTATCTGAGTGCCGATTACATGAACCGCGGGGCGCAACATATTCCGTCTTCCACCCTTTGGATGCACCAACCGTCGTATGCCGTCATCGACCTGCCGATACGGTTTACTTTCGGTAAGAGCAAACGGCACGAGATAGCGGTGCTCAGTTCGCTCCGCAAGTATTACAACCAGTGGTTCACCACGTACGCCGAGACAGGCGATGACTATGTGATCGGTGTGCAGCCTTTGGATATGATGTCCAACCGTTTCGGATGCCGCACGCCGTACTATGCCTCGAACCTGGTGCGCTACACCTACAAAGGCCGCAAATGGTTCGTGCAACTCAGTTGGCAGAGTTATCTCATGTCCGGCATCAGCGCACTCGGTAACGGCCCGCTCAGCAATAACATTGGGGTGCTCTCCGAGAGTACGGCCAATCCCGAGACGTTTCAGGTGCTCTATGAGCAAGGACTGCCGTATCAGGCGAACGGACGCTTGAATCAGGACCGTGCCTATATAGCCCGCATACAGGTGACCTATAATGCCTGCAAGTATTTCTCCATCGGCTTCAACGGGAAGTTCAAAGACGGACAACCCTTCACGAACTACGAAGTGAGCACGAAGATGGTAGGCACACAGACGCAGGCCACCGTCCTGCCGTACGATGCACGGGGTATCAACCTTGCCAATAACGCTTTCGGAAAACGGGAAGACGCTTTCTTTAATTTCGAACTGCGTGCGACCGGACGATGGTGGGTACGGGATATCCCGATGTCGCTCGAGGTGCAGTGTTATAACCTGTATGATTTCGGAACAGGCTTGACGGAGTACACGTTTGACAGGAACACGCCTGTTCCCGCCCGTACGACGATGAGTATGTGCATCCCTCGCGGATTGCTGTTCACGTTCCGAATAGGTTTGGAGAAAGACCAACAACCAACGACTAACGACCTATGAGAATCGCTTTTGATGCCAAACGAGCTTTTGCCAACCGTCGTGGTCTGGGCAATTACAGCAGAGACGTGATCCGCCTCGTGGAGCAGTTTGCCCCGCAGAACGAATATGTGCTGTTCGGCTCTCCTTCTGATAGCTATGAGCCCGGTGCGGCACGAGTGGTGGCTCCGAAAGGCTTGTGGCGTTGTTTCCCCTCCCTTTGGCGTACCTGCGGATGTCTGAACAGTCTGGACGGTATCGATATCTACCATGGTCTGTCCGGCGAACTGCCGTTCGGCATTCATCGCAAAGAGGTGAAGACGGTGGTGACGGTGCATGACGCCATTTTTATGCGTTACCCGGAGCTATACAGCGCTACGTACCGCTGGCTTTTTGCCCGCAAGGTGCAATACGCGTGCGATCATGCGGATCTGATTATCGCTATCTCCGAGCAGACCAAGCGGGACATCATCGAGTTCTTCCATGCCGACGAACGTAAGATACACGTGGTGTACCAAGGTTGTAACAACCGTTTCCGCGAACCGGTCAGTGAAGCGCGTCTGGCGGCAGTACGCAAGCAATACCGTTTGCCTGAACAGTTTATCCTTTCCGTCGGAGCGATAGAGCCGCGTAAGAACCTCAAGAACCTCATCGAAGCGATGAGTATGGCGCATATCGGATTGCCGTTGGTGGCGGTGGGAGACAAGAGTAAGCATGCCGAACAGATGGCATCGCTCGCCCAAGAACGTAAGGTCGATTTGCGGTATATACATGCCCTGCCTTTTGAAGACTTGCCTGCCGTATATAAAGCCGCGTCGGTGTTCTGCTATCCCAGTATCTTCGAGGGGTTCGGTATCCCGATTCTGGAGGCCATGTGCATCGGAACGCCTGTTTTGACTTCGACGGGTAGCTGTTTTGCCGAGACCGGAGGTGACGCGGCGCTGTATGCCGATCCTCTGGATCCCGAAGAGATAGGCAGTCAGTTGGCGCGTATCCTTGGTGACGAGACGCTGCGTGAGAGTATGGTTGCCAAAGGCTATCAGCAGGCCGAGCGTTTTACGGACGAACAAGTAGCCAATAATTTGCTAAAAATATATACATTATGACACGTATCCTCATTGATTTGTCAGTTTTAAGAAATGTAAATTGCGGTTTGGGCCAAGTGGCTCTGAATTACGGTTACTATTTCAGGGATAAGTACGAACCCAGAGAGGACGAGGAAATAACCCTCATGCTTCCCAAGAAATTCATGGGGACATTTGGCGATAAAGTGAAATATGTTCGTTCGTGGAAGATATACCGCATCTTCCCTCAGTGGATAGCCGCCAAGTTTGATGTATGGCATGCCATTCACCAGCTCTCACGATGGAACCCGAATGCGTGGCATTATGTACTTACCATCCATGATTATAATTGCGTCTATGAGAAACAGGATCAGGCGCGCGTGGTGAAATACCTGACCAAGATCCAGCGTAGGGTATCCTGGGCGGATCGCGTCGTGGCTATCTCGCAGTTTGCGAAGTCAGAGGTGGAGAAATATTCGCAGCTCAACGGCAAAAAAGTGGACGTGATATATAACGGTGTCGAGCGCATCGATCTGAAACCGGAAGAAGCGGTAGAAGGCGTGAACCAACCGTATTTATTCTCCATAGGTGAATTGAAAGCCAAGAAGAACTTCCACGTGCTGCTTGGCATGATGGAACATATGCCGGATAAGCATTTGTATATAGCCGGAAATAGCAATACACCTTATGCGGATGAGATACGCAAAGAGATCGCGCAGCGCGGTCTGACGAACGTACATTTATTGGGTTTGGTAAGCGAGGGGCAGAAAGTATGGCTGTATCGTCATTGCGAGGCATTCGTCTTCCCGTCCTTGTTTGAAGGATTCGGTCTGCCGGTAGTGGAAGCAATGCTGTTCCGCAAGCCGGTGATATGCAGTCACGAGACCAGTCTCATTGAGATCGGCAGCAAGCATGTGGCATTCTTTGAGAAAGGTTATCCGGCGAAAGAGTCCGCCGAACTTATCCGGTCAACGATCCAGCAGACCACACAGGCACAGTTGGATGCCGCGTATGAATATGCTACTTCGTTCTCGTGGCAAAATCACATGGAGTCATACCTTGCGTTATACCGGTCGTTCGGCTTGTGACAGAACAGGTGGACGAACGCTACGAAGGTGGTGACACCTTTGATGATGTCAAACGGCATCTCTATCTGCATGAATAGCAGCGTGATGATCACGAATAGCAGCAGTTCCAGATTCTTGTAACGTATTGCATAATACAGGAAGTATCCCATCATCAGCAGCATCGTAATGAGGCTGATGAGACCGCCTTGCATCCAGTCTCCCATGATCTGGTTGTGAGGATTACCGTATTGGTGCAGCATACATACGGGATCCTGCTGCAGCGTTTGCGCCAATGATCCTACACCCACTCCCAAGATTGGATGCTCTTGAATCATCTTCACCGTCACCTGATAGATATGTTCCCGTGCCGGATCGATGGAGAAGACCGTATTGATCTGGATCCAGCATATCAAGAGGATCGTCATCATCGCACCTACGGCGTAGCTGTAGAGCTTCTTCCATTTAGGCGATTTGATGAAGGCCGTGGCGGCAATAGGTGCCGTGATGGCAAACATCACGATGCCGATACGACTCTGGGTGAGTATCAGCAGCAGGAAGAGGGAGACTACATACAGACCCGCTTCGATATACGATATATGCTTTTTAAACAACAGGTATTGACCGCAGATGAGACCGGTCACCAGGCAATAGGCATTGTACGACGGATGGTAATAATGCGTCCAGGAGTAGATCATCTTGAAGCACTCGTAGCCCCCATGGATGTGATGTTTCTTGAACGAGACGAACTCCCACCAACTGAAACCTTCCACATAACTGATATAGAAACTGGTAAGGATGCTGAAGATGATAAATAGAAACGCTGCGCGGAAATAGACCAATAGCAGGCGATCCCACTCGTCCTGCGTCGGCCGGAACATACACCAGGCTGCAGAGAACGTGATCAGAGGCAGACTGCGACGGACGATGTACCAGCCTTCGATGATATTACTGCTCCATAACAAGCTGAGAACCAGACTAAAGAAATACGCGGCTAAGAACCACATATACAGTCTTGGACGATAGACTCTGCGTTTCCACAGGGCATACAGACCTGCTGCAATGATGAAGGTGGTGCCTACATCAATACCGATACGCACCGAATGCAGCGTGGCCGCTATGAAGGCAGCTAACGGAACATAAAACAGGTAGTCCCGCTTGTCTTCTATCTGCAGTTTCGGCCATGCGGAAACGAGTAAACTCAGTACCACAAACCCGATACTCCATAGGTAACTATTATTGCCAAAAGGCATAATGTCAAAGATTCTATCCATGGTATTATGTGTTATTTCCTAAATCTCCAGAAGCGCCTCCGGTATTTAAGTGTTAACCGGATACATTCCTGCTTGTCAAACCCTCGTGCTTTTGCGTATTCTTTGGCCAACAGGATAAAGAAATCCTCTTTGCCCCATAGCCGGCAAAAATTCCGACACGCGCAATCCATACTTACCACATGGTCAAACCGCATGCGGTTGATATCCACCAGTTCAAACGTCACCGTACCGTCTTTGTTCACATCAAACAAGATGTTCCCGGGCGAGTAGTCTTTATGCAGGATCCCTTTGTCGTGCATACGTGCCGTGAAGCGTGCGAAAGCTTGTACGACCGGCTCGTAGCCCTCCAGGGGATGATGGCGGAACTCGTACATGTCGCGGGTCAGCGTACTGCGCCGACTGATCAGATACGACTCGGCCAACAGCCCGTGACGGGTCGTCAACGTGTATGCGATCACTTCCGGTGTCCCAATTCCTGCTTCGTTCAGGCGCAATGCGTTGCGATAGGCCCGAACGGCTTTCGGTGCACGCAGGAAAGTGTATATCCAGCGGTTCAACGAACGCGGCGCATGAAAACGCTTGACGCATACCTCCTCCCCCTCCGGAGTGGTGATAAGGCGGATTTGATTTCGGGCATCGTAGATCACTTTGCCTTGGCGGGCAAAGGTCTGCGGCAGTGTTGTAATCCAATCGCGCAAGGGTTCGTATGTCGGATTGATGACAAGTGTCATGGTCTGTTCGTCATTCGCAGGTATTTGTCCATTACGCCCAATGCGATCAGTCGCTCGCGGTGTGCGTCCTGAAACTGAGCTACATATTCATGAGCGTGCTCTATGATTTGTTTGGCCTCCTTCGGATGCGTGTTGTAATAAGTGAGCCGTTCTTCCAGGTTACTGAAGTCCGGTTGGATCTCAATATAATGGTAATCGGGTTTCAGCGTCCCTTCCATGAACCAGGTCTCACAGGTCGGACGAGGCATGACGGCAATCGAGTTGGAGGACATCACCCATTTCAGATTACTCGCCACGTCATTGCCTTCCAAGGCCATGATGTATCTGTATGCCAGGTGCTCCCGAATGGTTTTCTTCTCCGTTTGCCATTCGCCGGGCACTGTTCCCGGTCGGCTTACATCCCCGCAGTCACACACCGCACTGCCGAAATAGCGTTGCATGAAGTCGATACGGCTTTGCTTGCCTGCCGCCTTGCCGCGGAAGATGGCCATCGGCTTTTTGTCTTCCCAGCGTAGCGGATCATGGACAAAGATAAAATGCCGCACTTTATCCATCTTCAGCAGTGTGCTGTTTTGAATATCCGCTGCAAGCGGACGACTCTTCACTATCGATGGCAGTTCCGGTACATGCGTAATGTCGCCCGGCAACAGTTCCCACCGCAGTGAAGGATCAAAATACCGCGTCACTTCCCGGCTGTCAAAAAAATATACTTTGCGTTTCTTCGGTAGTCTCTGTTCGCCGATGCAAGGACTGGTTTCCGGCAAGAGCCTTGGTTCGTTCAGAGGACAATAATAATCAATACGCTGCCGGATATAATCCTTGTCTTCGCGGCAGTTGATCTCCTGTAACAACCGTTCCCTTTGCCTACGCCAGTACCAAGCAGGAATCAGCAGGGAGGTATAGCTGCGCAGGTAATACAGGAACTTGGAGTTCTTACCGCTGTGGATGATATATTGCAGTTTCCGGAACATTACACCAAACGACTGACTATTTCTTCCGGCTCTATATCCATACACCGGTAGTCGCCGAACTTGCACGGTTTGTTACCGTAAACAGAGCACGGGCGACAATCCAATTCGCGCTGAATACAATCCCTCTCGTTTTGCCCGAAGCCCAGGAATCCCGCATGAGGATGGGTGGCTCCCCAAATGGAGATGACCCGTGTGCCGACCAATGACGCCAGATGCATATTCCCCGAGTCCATCGTTACCATCAGTCTCAGGCCACGAATGATATCCAGCTCTTCGGCCATACTGTGCTTGCCGGCAACAGACTCTACGTTCGGATATTTCTGCGCCCAGCTATGGAGTATCTCTTTCTCTTTCTTTCCTCCGCCGAAGAGTACCACCCGCTCGCCTTTCTGACTCAGCATCTCCACCACACGTTCCATCCGCTCGATCGGATATATTTTTCCTTTGTGCGCGGCAAAAGGCGCGATTCCTATTCCGGTTCCGGGAGCAGGCTTCGCCACCAGTTGCGGACGAATGGGATACCCCAACGCAGCCAGTACATCCGAATAGCGCTCCGTGGTATGTTTGAGCGGCATATGCTTTCCGTGTGTCAACTGCCGTTTGTCGCGGCGCCCTTTGTCTATCGTCGCTACGCGGGCTCCTTTGAACATCATCGCGGCACTCACATACACCGAACGAATGACGCTATGCATGTCCGCTACCAGGTCATAACTGTCCAGACCGGCCACGATATCATGGAGTGACTGTTTCTTGACATCCACACCATGGAAAAGCACATTCGAAGGCATGTCTGCAAACAAATCCGCAAAACGCTGCTGAGAGAGCATGGTAATGGCTAACTCAGGGTATTGAGTAGCCGCTGCACGGACGATAGGCGCTAACATGGCCACGTCGCCTAAGGCAGAGAATCGTATGACGAGAAGTCGTTTCACTTTTTGCCGTACAAGACCGGATTGAGATTCGGGTCGTTGTACATCTTCATTTGACGATACACTTTCATGATACGTGTGCCGGCTTCATAGTCCGCCAGCAGCTGACTGATCGAGGTGGTCATATCTTCCAACTGCTCTTTGAGCACCGCCATTTTCGCTACGCATTTCTCATGCTGCTCTGTGCTTACATCTTTGCGGTCCACCTGTTCCTGCATATGCCATAATTTGACGTGCAGAATACTCAGACGGTCAATTGCCCAAGCCGGACTTTCGGTGTTGATACGCGCATCGGGCTGCGGCTTTACGTCATGAAATTTCTCCCAGAAATAGCTGTCAATACGCTCTACGAGATCCGTCCGGTCCTGGTTACTGTGGTCAATACGACGCTTGAGCGCCAAGGCTGCAACAGGATCAATATTCGGATCGCGAATAATATCCTCCAAGTGCCACTGAACCGTATCAATCCAATTCTTGACATACAGATCGTGCTCAATGGTTCCCTCCTTGTACGGATTGTTGATAGGAGTGTCCACATCGTCCGTACGATGATAGTCTTTGACTGCCTGCGCAAAAATGCGATTACTTTCTTCTACAAAATTCATATCTTACCAATTTTTAATTATTCCTTGTTTGCGGATGGTGATCATCCCTCCGAACTGATTGCCGTATTGTGTGCCGAAATCACCGGCCAGCGCTATGCCGAACTCTAAATTCCAAGCTTGCGGAACCGTTTTCTTTACTTCCAAGAGGAAAGCCGTGTTATGGCTTTTGAGCGGATTCTTGTACGTGCCGTAGTTATCCGCATAGGTCACCATCGCACGATAACGGAATCCGTATATATCTCCTTTCAGTCCTCCGTGATAAGCCCAAACACGACTGTTCATCGGTGTCATGAGCGGTGAACCGATCGTGCGGCCGAAATAGGTCCATCCTTGCTGATAGATGAAGTTCCAATAGTAGGAGTCATTGCCTGCAAAAATCAATCCGTCCCGGTCATGCCAAGGTCCGCTTTGATCCGTTGTCTGCAGCACTTCAAAGGTAAAGCCGTTGATGAACGGCCAATAATCTTGTCTGACACAGACTCCCCATAACCCGTCCGCTGCATTCTGACTGGTCCCCATAAAATGAAAACCGTTATCCTCTTGCAGGGTCTGCCAGTACAGGTCTATATTCCATTTTTCGCCTTTCGCGGTGACGCACAGGATTTGGCTGCCCAAATGGTTGCCTTGTGCGTTGAATAACTCATTGACCGTCATTCCTCCGCGCTTGGCTATAAACACATTCTTATAGGCTTTCCAGTCATTTCCCAAATCCCCGTCTTTCGGTGAATAACCGCCCCATTGGGCAGCGTGATGGAACTCATAACAGATGTTGACAGGAAGCGAACCACCGATACGCCCTCCGATATATTTATAGTGCAACAGGGTCTTTTGGACGAAACTGCAGTCGTCGCCCAACCATCCGTGCGTCAAGCCGCCTTTGATTTCCAGATAACCGTATAGTCCCGGAAAAGCGGTCCATCGGTCAATGCCGATACTGATACGCGGGATAGGGTGGGTATTGTTGGAGAAGAGCAGGCTACCGCTGCTCAATGAAGGGTCTCCGACCCCGGCGTATAGAGGCGTGATGCCGGCTGTAATATCCACGATGTACAGTCGCACATGGGCGTACAATTCACTGAAATATCCGGTGCCGTTTATCCGGCGAGGCGACACTCCTGCCTGCGAGCCGGCGATACGTCCGCTCAGTATGACGGCTCCGTCATAATCAAACCACCGGTTCGGACGAGTGGCGGGTTTGATGATACCTGCGCGGATGTTCCCGCTGTGCGGGAGTGACGATATCTCCCCCCATCGGTTGCTTTGTAACCATGAGGGAGCCGTGTTCCCGCTGGAACTGAGCACGTTGATTTCGCCTACATAGGTCAACTCCTCTTCTCCTTCGTCCGGCTGAGCCATCGGTAACGGCCACCAATCCCATGCCCCGACAGAAACCGAGCAGATGAGAAATAATACTATGAGCAGTTTAGTCTTCAATTCGATAAAGCGTGTTTAGTATCGTTCCGTTTTCATCTTCTCCGAGGCCGAAATAGACCTTCCCGTTCACGGCAAAAGCAATCAGGTTTTCCGCTTTGCCGCAAGGCATCAAACCTGCGCGCGCCCAACTGTCATCTTCCGGATCGTAACGCCATATATCCGCAAAAACTTCCCCTCCGGTATATTCGCCTGCGAAATATCGTCCGCCGAAAACGTATATATACCGGTTGCCGACACCGCAGGCGCTGAAGGAACGTCCTTTGCCCGGCATACCGCCAAGCTTGGTCCATTTATCCGAAGGCAGATCCATCGTGTACCATTGGGTAATGGGGTGGATATTAAAGCCCAAGCCGAAATAGGTCTTTCCCTGATAGGTGGCACCGACGCCGCCGAAAGAGGACAATGCGCGGTGATAATTATCCGGGACAGAAGTCCAAGTATTGTTTTTCGGTTCGTAGTAATGTATCTCGCGTGAGAAACCGTCTGAGGCTCCGTAAATAGCGTATATACGGTCGTTCACCACAAAAGTGGTTGCTTCGTTCGTTGTCTTGGTGGGATATGCCGCCAAGGAGTCCCATTTATTGGTTGCCGGATCCCATCTCCACCAATCTTGCAGGTTGTTCGCTCTGTCATAAATAGAACCTTTCGCAAATCCCAATCCGATGTATAGCGCCCCGTTGTATGCGATGACGGAAGGATTGACGCGCGGCTTGAGAGGCGTGGTGCCTATGTTGGTCCAAGTGTCAGTTTGCGGGTCGTACTGCCATAAGTCGTTGAGGTAAGCCCCGGAAGCGTTACGTCCGCCGAAGACGTACGCTTTGCCGTTCAGCGAGCAAGCGCAAGCACTCGCTCTGCCTGTGGGCATGGGGGCACATGCGCGTGTGTCAAGGTTCACATCCGGCGTATTCCGGCATCCTACCAACGCCAGTACTGCTACAACGAATATGATGATTCTTTCCGCTCTCACCGTTCGTGTTAATCTACTCTGGTTTTCTTTTTTAACTCAAAATCACGTCCCAAGTAATTCTGTCGTACAACAGGGTTGGCTGCCAATTCTTCCGGCGTGCCGTGGAAAAGGATTTTTCCTTCGAAGAGGAGGTATGCCCGGTCGGTAATCATCAATGTCTCATCGACGTTATGGTCGGTAATAAGAATGCCGATATTTTTGTCTTTAAGTCGCCAAACGACATCCTGTATCTCTTGTACCGCAATAGGATCGACGCCGGCAAAGGGTTCGTCCAGCATCACGAACTTTGGTTCAATCGCCAGGCAGCGTGCAATCTCCGTACGGCGTCGTTCGCCACCGCTGAGCCGGTCACCCAAGTTCGTGCGTACGTGTGCGAGGTTAAACTCTTTGATCAGCTGTTCCAGTTTCTCTTTCTGATACTCTTTGCTGAAATCGGTCAACTCGAGCACCGAGCGGATGTTATCTTCTACAGTGAGTTTACGGAAGACACTCGCCTCCTGAGGCAAGTACCCGATACCTAACTTGGCGCGTTTGTACATCGGGAAACCGGTGATGTCCTGGTCGTTCAGGAAGATCTTACCGTTATTCGCCGCCACGAGACCCGTTGTCATGTAGAACGTAGTGGTCTTGCCGGCTCCGTTAGGACCAAGCAATCCGACGATCTCTCCTTGCTCCAACTCAATAGAGACATCATTGACAACGGTTCGTTTACCGTATTTCTTTACCAGATGTTCCGTTCTTAGTCTATCCATACCGCTACAGGACAATGATCGCTGTGTACAGCGTCGGTTAATATCTTTGCATCTTTGAGTCTCGGCCGCAGACTCTCGCTTACCCAGTGATAGTCGATACGCCAACCTACGTTGCGGGCACGAGCTCCGGCGCGCCACGACCACCAGCTGTATTTTTCGGCACTCTGGTCAAACACGCGGAAGGAGTCCACCAAGCCGCTGGCTTCCCAACGATCCATCCATTCGCGTTCTTCGGGCAGGAAACCCGATACGCCGATCTGACGTTCGGGATGGTTGATGTCGATCGGTTTATGGCAGATATTATAATCTCCGCAGATGACGATGTTTGGTCGCTCCTTGCGTAACTCGTTCACCCATACCAGGAAGTCTTCGAGAAACTCCATTTTGAAATCCTGCCGCACGTCACCTGTCGTGCCGCTCGGAATGTACGCATCGACGATGGTCAAGTCTCCGAAATCGACACGGAGCACCCGTCCTTCGCGGTCGTATTTGGGATTACCCATACCGACTACGACTTTGTCCGGCTCGTTCTTGCAGAAGACAGCCACGCCTGAATATCCTTTTTTCTCTGCCGAATGGATAAAACTGCGGTACCCGAGTTCCTGCATTGCCATCACGTCAATCTGGTCGGGTTGGGCTTTGCTCTCCTGAATACAGAAGACATCCGGGTTCTCTGACGCCAACCATTCCAACAGGCCTTTGTTGATGGCCGAGCGGATTCCATTCAAATTATAACTGATGATTTTCATATCTCTTGTTTTGTTTTAAGGCGCAAATAGGCGGCCTTGCAGGTCATATGTTTTCCCGTCGCGCAGAATCAGTAATTGCCCGTCGCGTATCACTTTCGTACATCTCGCGTGGTCGTCTTGTTTGTTTTCGATGGCGGTAGTCGATCCACCTCCGCGATATTTGAACGAGACAACTCCTGTGTTGGCGTCACGTGTGATTTCGGTCACTTCATGATTCTGATAACCGGTCCACTGGGTAGCGCCGGCAGGATAGGCGTCGGTCGCTTTGCCTCCCCGCGTGGTATTGCTTGCGGCTTCCATTATATCTATTCCCATGGAGCGGTAGTTATTATTCACCGTGTTGGCATGCCATGTGGTTGAACTGAAGGTGACTTTGGTAATCAGCATCCCTTCCCCCGGGAGGTAGGTATCCCATCCTTCTTTATTACGAGCCTCCAAGAGATAATACTCCGTCGGACTGGGATTCCATCCGCTCATATTATGCGTGTTGGCGGTAGAAATCATCAGGGAAGAACCGTTTCCTTCGTTGATCGGATTGAGCGTCACGTTCTCCGGATTTTGCAACAGGCGGGGCGTTAACCATCCCAGGTAGAAACGTTCGTAGGCGGAATAGGCCGGAGGTGTGTTGCCGTCATTGTTATAGGGTCCGTAGTCCATGATATCCCATTCGTACAAGGTGTGGGGGTGGACGTTTTGACTGACGGTCTCGTATAAATCCGGCAGACCCAATACATGGCTGAACTCATGACAGAAAGTGCCGATACCGGCGTATAACTTACTCCAGAAACTCAATTCACTGCCGCATGCATATCGACCCAGTTTCTTGCTGTCATGGCTTATTTGTCTGGCGGATATGTCCCATTGGTGCGGCCATACAGACTCAGCCGGACCTCCGTCGGATTCTCCGAATCCGGCATAAATGACATATACGAAATCGACATACCCGTCGTTGTTGTTGTCATACTGCGAAAAATCGACTCCTGCATTGTCTGCTTTTTGGCAGGCTTCGATGATCATCGCTACCGCATTCTTGTCGCTTCCCTGACTGTTGTTGGTTCCGTAATAGGCCATATTGTGGTCTATTGTTAGAGGGCCGATCAGATCAAACTGCGGATTGTATTGTCCGTAACTCTGGTCATAAAAATATTTTCTGGCGCTTCCTTCCGACACCACGTCGGCATGGTAGGTTTTTTCCGTGCCGGCATCATCTTTGTAATGGTAGTCATAGGAATAGGTGCGTGGAAAATACCGTGCATTGAGCAAACTGTCTATTGTGTCTCTGGGCGTGGTGAACGTAACGTCCGTGAAATTGACCAACACGACCAATCCCCGCGGAGCGATATTCGGTTTGTCGCCTATGCCGTTTGTTTGTTGCGCAGCCCGACGGATATGGTCCTGTTTCTGCGCCGCTTGTATGAGTGCGTTTTTCCGCTCGAGACTCATTGGGGCCAAGGTCGTTTCGTCCAACCAGTTGCCCTCTGCGTCCGTCATATAATGAAAATGCTCATTTCCGTGCAGCCAGACCATTTTCTCTGTGCCATCGGTAGCCGTGCGCAGGAAACCTTCCCGACGCGCCGGAACCGCCAGTAGCATCAGCGGCAGCATCCATAAACAAAGTATAGTAACAATCTTTTTCATAAACTTTTTATTGGATTTTGTCCGCGTTGGCAGTCTTGACGCGCTTAAAGAGTTCGCTTGCGAAGACAAACTCATTGAGCGCCTCATTCTCGCAAGTGAACAAGTCATGTCTGCTGCCTTGCCATTCTTTTTTTCCGCTTTTCAGGAACACGATGTTATCGCCGATCTCCATGATAGAGTTCATATCGTGACTGTTGACGATCGTGCAGATATTGTACTCCCGTGTGATATCCTGAATGAGTGCATCTATGACGAGACTCGTTTTGGGGTCCAGACCCGAGTTGGGTTCGTCGCAGAAGAGATATTTGGGTTCGAGTACTATGGCTCGTGCAATGGCTACGCGTTTCTGCTGGCCGCCGGATATCTCACTTGGCATGAGATTCCATACCCGTTCGGGAATCTCCACGCGTCGGAGACAGAACTCCGCCCGTTCCCGCATCTCGGCACGGCTTTTCTTGGAGAACATCTCCATGGGGAAGAACACATTCTCCATAACCGTCATGGAATCGAACAGCGCCGAACCTTGGAACAACATGCCCACCTCGCGGTGCAGCATTCGTATGTCCTTGCTTTTCATTTCCGCCAGGTCGCGGCCGTCGTAGAGAATCTGTCCGCTGTCCACGTCGTGAAGTCCGATCATGCTTTTCATCAGCACGGTCTTACCGGAGCCGGACTGACCGATAATCATGTTCACTTCTCCTTCGCGGAACGTGGCGCTCACATGATTGAGTACCGTATTCCCCTCAAAACTCTTTACTATATCTTTGACTTCAATCATAGCAGCAATTTGGATAAAATGAGGTCGAGGAAAAGAATCATGATATTCGAACGCACAACGGCGTTGGTGCTGGCTTTACCTACGTCCAACGCGCCACCCCGGGCGTAATAGCCGTAGTAACTACTCATACTGGTGATGACGAATGCGAAAACGAGCGCTTTGATGATGGCGTACCATACGAAATAGGGGTTGAACGCGTACTGGACGCCCAACAGGTAATCATGAATAGTGATGATATCCGTGAGTGCTCCGACTCCCCAGCCGCCAATCAGACCTGCGGCGGTGGAGATAATCACCAGGAGCGGCATCATCGTCATGAAGGCGATGATCTTAGGGAGTATCAGATAGTTGGCGCTGTTCACGCCCATGATCTCGAGTGCGTCAATCTGCTCCGTGATACGCATGGTGCCGATTTCCGAGGCGATGTTGGAACCGACTTTGCCCGCCAAGATCAAGCAGAGGATGGTACTGGAGAACTCAAGCAGCAAAGTGTCACGCGTGAGGAGACCCGTGATGTAGGTAGGCAGCAAGGGGTTCTCTGTATTCGTTTTGGCCTGTATGGTCAAGATGGCGCCAATGAAAACAGAGATCAGCAAAACAATCGGCAGCGACTGCAATCCTTGCTTCTCCAGCTCCCTGCTGAACTGCCTCCAGAACATTCGCTGCCTATCAGGCAAGCGAAGCACTTTTCCCATGAGCAGCGTGTATTCGCCTATATGTTGAAACAAACCCATTTCTTTTGATTATATCAAAAACCGTGCAAAGATACTGCTTTTTTTTGACATATGCAAATAAAAAATTATCAACAAAATGTATATATATACATAGTATATATATAGTATAAGGCGTATTTTTGTCATTTTCGGGCATTCATCCTTGGGTGATCCTTGGGTGATTGTTGGGCGGTCTTTGGGTTTTGGATCGTGGTTGGTCCGTAAATGGGCCGTTTTTACTCTGTGACGCTGCTATGTTTAAAAGAAAAATACATATTGAGAAAGGGAACGTTTTTGAGTGAGTACATGCTAATCATCCCTGACGGGAGGGGTTCGAGAGGGGACAAGGGACAATGTACAACGTACAAAGGACAATGGAAAAGGGTGTTCAATAGGAAAAGCAGGAGTGGAAAAATTGGGGAAAATTGGGGAAAATGAAAAAAAATAATTTTTTTTCTTGCAGGATTCAAAAAAATGTTGTAACTTTGCGACCGATTACCGAGATAGCGGACAACGACGACCGGAATAACGGGAAGCGGCGACCAACAGAAGGGGGGACGAAGTCCGAAAATGGACAACGGAGACCGAAAGAAAGGGCAAGGTAGACCGGAAAACGGGAGGCGAGACTGAGATGGCGGGAATCAAATAATGAAATATCGAGTAAATATCGAGTATTTCGATACATAATTAACATTATTAATTAACATTATTAACTAAAATCAAAGTATCATGAAAAAGATTTTTTCTTTTCTGTCTGCAATTCTGTTTGCAGGTGCTCTGATGGCAACTGAAGTGAGTGTGACTATTCACGCTTCTTCGGGTGATTATTATGCCAAGGCCAATGGCTGGGAAAACGGCACACAGTATTCCCAGGTGATCTTGGACGACAACATCACAGCCAATTTGGTTGGTACCGGTAACAACGGTAAGTACTATTCAGATTGGCGCTTCTACACCAAAGGTAGCGAAGATGGCTCGTTCAGTATTGATGCAGCAGAGGGTTACGAGCTGAAATCCGTAACCCTTACGTACTCGGTTTCGAACAGTGGTGCTCTGTACATGGGAGAGACCAAACTGGCTTCCAAAACGCCGGTTGACGTAAGTGGACGGAAGGCTGTGTTCCAATGCAAGAACACCAACACTTCCGACAATGGTCAGGTTCGTCTGACAGCTATTGCTGTTACCTATGAGGCAGCAGGTGACGTTCCTCCTGTTGAGGATGCTGTTTACACGGCAGTTGGTAGTTCGGCGGCTTTGTTCGGCGAGGCTTGGAATCCTGCATTGGCTGCCAACGACATGACGAAAACGGCTGAGGGTTATTATGTTTGGTCGAAGAAGGGTGTTGCTCTTCCCGGCGGCGAGATTGAGTACAAGGTCGTAAAAGATCACAGTTGGGATGGTGAGCAATATCCGGCTTCCGGAAATTACGCTTTCACACTCCCTGAGGGTGCCAGCTACAATATAACGATTACGTTGTACCCGGGTGACAAGGCTGAGGCTGTATGGGAGAAAGAAGGTGACGTTGTGATTGATCCGACGGCAGCTGTTCTTGGTCAATTCAACAACTGGGACGAGACTGCAGGCACGATGGAACTGTCAGAAGACAAGAAGACTGCTTCTTTCGGTGTTACTATGCCGGCAGGAGACTATGAATTCAAGATGTTCGTCAACGGTGGTTGGCTTGGTAATGGTTATACATTCCATCGTGATTTTACCGGCGCTGAGGGTATCACGACTAACGGTGAAAACATGCTTCTCAAGGCTGATCAAGAAGGTCTGTATGTTTTCACATGGACGTTTGAATCGAACGCTTTGGCTATTACGTTCCCGGAGAAGGGCGGTGACACTCCCGCAGCTGACTTTACCAAACCGTTTGTTTTGACGTTCAACGGAACCGGTACCTCTGGTTCGGATGCTTCCAAAGAATACGCAGCGGACGTTGCTGCTATCTTTGATGCCGCAAGTGCTCCGTATGTAGCATCGGTTGAGACGGCTACCAAAGTATTTGCAGGTCGCCCGATTGAGGATGATAACTCCAGTCTTAAGTTTGGTACAACCTCTGTACAAGGATCGCTCGAGTTCACCTTGGCGCAAGCTATTGAGGTAGATTCGATCATCGTGAATGCTACTCAGTATGGCAAAAATGTTGCTAAGATCACGGTTAACGGTACTGAATTTGAATTGAATGCTGGTAACAAAGTGCCGCAAGATAGCAAGATCACACCGGAAGGCAAAGTAAGTGCTATCTCTATCGCACAAAGCACAACTGAGCGTCTCTATCTGCGTAACATCCGCGTTTATCCGAAGACTTCGACTCCTGAACCGCCGACCACCACTTATTACATGAAGAACAACTGGGACAATGGTTCCGAGTGGTACTGGAAAGAGATGGAGAAAGACGATGAGACCAACTACAAGCTGGCTAACGTTGTATTCGGTGGTACCGGTGTAAACTGGAATACCGCAGAGTCTGACGAAGGTGCTAATTGGGTTGAGTTGGCAAAGATTGTTGTTCCGGAAGGAATTACATTGGAAGCTAAGGATACTCTTGACTTCATCCTGAATCCGGCTGATAACATTGTTTCGGCACGCAATATCCGCAAGTTCATTGACGGTGGTGATGTTCCTCCTGTAGTAGAAGCAGAATACTATTTGATCGGAACGATGACCAACTGGGAAGTTAACTCAGCTTATCAGTTTAAGGCTAATCCTGAAGCAGAGGGTGAGTACATGATTGTTACCACTCTGGACGCAACCGACCAATTCAAGGTAGTTGGTGTCATCGATGGCAAGCAGACTTGGTATCCTGACGGAGTAGGTAACAGTTATGGTGAGAATGGTGAGTTGACCGAAGGCGGTGAGTACACGATATTCTTCCGTCCGGCCGGAGAGGCTGAAGGCTGGTTCCACGGCTTTATCCTGGTACGTAAAGAAGGTGATGTTCCTCCTGTAGAGGATAACATCTGGAAAGTAACGGCAACGACAGCTGTTGCAGCAGAGGCTATTCATGTAGATAACGACTTGATGAAGCTGAGCAACGCTTATGCTACTACTCTTAAAGAGAATGCACGCACGATCGCGGGTGTAGATTTCGAACAAGCAATCCAAGTACGCGTTGACGCATGGCCGACCGCTACTGAACCGAGAGGTACCGAGAAAGCGGGTAGCACATCGCTCATCCTGATTGCAAAAGAGAATATCGACATCACTCTGTACTACAACCGCCAGGTTGTTGATGGCGGTGGTACCGAGAATGACAACAAGGATGTTTGGGTTTATGACCAAGAAGACTTCTCAGTTCTTACCGGTAGATTTGCTATCGACCAGATTCTGGAAGGAGAAAAGTATCTGAATGCAACGAAGAGATTGTCGCTTGTTAAGGGTCATACTTATACTATCTGCGCGAAGGGTACCACCCTCCAGTTGCACGGTATTAAGTACGAGGCAGGTGAAGTTCCTCCTGTAGATACCAAGTACTTCATGAAGAACAACTGGGATGCAGGTTCCGAGTGGTACTGGAAAGAGATGGAGAAAGACAGCGAAACTAGCTATAAGTTGGCTAACGTTGTATTCGGTGGTACCGGTGTAAACTGGAATACCGCAGAGTCTGACGAAGGTCAGGAGTGGGTACCTGTAACAGACATTGTTGTTAAGGAAGGAATAGCTCTGGAAGCTAAAGATACGCTTGACTTCATTCTTGATTTTGCTGCACCGGCTCCTGTAGTTCGTGCACAGAATATCCGTAAGTTCGTTCCGGGTGGTGATGTTCCTCCTGTTGAGGAGCATACCTATTCTGTAGTAGGTCCGTTGACTCCTGGTGGATGGGATGCAACCTCGACTGCATGTGACATGGTTTTGGGTGCTGACGGTATCTATCGCTTCACGCTGGAAGGTGTAACCTTGGCAACCAATACGTCCTATGAGTACAAGATCGTTCAAGATCACTCATGGGCAGTAGCATTCCCGGAGCAGGGCAATGCAACGTTCAGAGTAGAGAAATCCGGTATCTATGATCTTGCGTTCTCGCTGGATCTCAATGCGGAAGTTCCTTATGCAGTTGTTCCGGATCTCAAAGAAGAGATCGTAGTTATCCCGTCGGTAGCTATGCACGGTAACTTCACCGGTGGCTGGGGAGATACCGATGACTTCACAGTATCCGATGACAATCAGTCGGCTTCGCTGAAGCTGACGCTTGCGAAGGGCAATTATGAGTTCGGCATGCGTATCGGCGGTAAGAACAACTGGATGTCTAACGGTGTACAGTTTACCCGTGAGAACCCGTCTGCT
This sequence comes from Paludibacteraceae bacterium, assembly GCA_017478035.1. Taxonomy (GTDB): domain Bacteria; phylum Bacteroidota; class Bacteroidia; order Bacteroidales; family Paludibacteraceae; genus Colicola. The sequence goes on from JAFVHA010000029.1 coordinate 24,264, forward strand.
GTAGTTGAGGCCGGTTCCGGTAACTTGAAACTCGCTGCTGACGTAGAAGGCGAGTACACCTTCACCTGGATCTTCGAGCGCAGCACTTTGGTTATCACCTTCCCGGAGGCCGGTCCTGTTGAGGATCCGACTGTGGCGGTTATCGGTTCGATGACCCAGTGGCAGGAAGCTATTCCGTTCGTCCTCTCCGAGGATAAGAAATCGGCTGTTTTGAATGTTGATAAGATCCCGGTAGGCGACTACGAGTTCAAGTTGTTGATCAACGGTCAGTATCGTTCGAACGGTTATGAGTTCCATCGAGACTTCCATGCTTGCGCAGGTATCTCTGAAAATGCAGAGGCTAACATGATTCTGAAGGTTGATGCGATGGGTGAATTCACCTTCGAGTGGTTCTTCGAGAACGATTCGCTCAATATCATCTTCCCGGAGAAGAGCGAAATACCTGATCTCTACATCAAGAACAACTGGGGCGGCGCCGAAGAATGGAGCTGGAAGCAGATGACGTACGAAGTAGTCGAAGGAAACGGTGTTTACTACGTAATGGATGTAGTCTTCGGCGGTTCCGGTGTCAACCTCAACGGAAAGCCTTCTGACGAAGATGCTTCGTGGATCCCGGTTGACAGAATCCAGGCATTTACTCCTGCACAAGAGAAGACTGAACTTCAGGCATTAGACACTGTGATGTTCGTATATTATCCGGCATACGAGATGCTTGCGGCTATCGTTACCGGTCCGTACAACGCTCCGCAATGTGAGTTCGAGGACGGCCTCTACCTCGTTGGTTCAATGACCAACTGGGAGATGTCCAAAGAGTATATGTTAGAGATCAACTCCAGTGCAGCCGCTGATGAGTTCTGGTGCGATGTTACGTTGAGAGAAGGTGATGAGTTCAAGATTATCTGGTGGACAGGTTGTCAGATTGGAGCTTGGATCCCGGGTGGCGAAGGCAACAATATCGTTGTTGACGCAGCTCACGCAGGTAAGTTGAGAATCTACGTTCGTCCTGCCGGAAATGAAGATTGGCCTGACAAGTACTGGTACATCGAGGTACTTGAACCGGAGAACATCAACAACACGGAGGCTAATACCAAAGTGGTTAAGATGTTGGAGAACGGTCAGTTGTTCATCCAGAAGGGTGGCAAGACCTACAACGTACTCGGTACACTCGTTAAATAACGATAAGCCGTGATAAGAAAAGAGACGCTTTCGGGCGTCTCTTTTTTTTTGTTTGTGAATAGCACAGGAGGTTACCGTTTCATCCGATAGAATCCTCCGGGCAGGGACTTGATCATTCCTTGCATCTCGAGCATAACGAGATCGGACGAGACATCGCTATAAGGCAGTTCGGTCTCCATGACGAGGAGGTTGATATGCAGCCCGTCTTCGGCTTCCTGTAGTTTGGTTAAAATCGTTTGCTGCGAAGGTGTCAGGTCGTCCATCAGGCCGATGAGTTGAGTCTGTACGGGTTGTTTATGCGTCGTGCGCGTAGTCCATCCCATGATGCGTATCAGATCGTCCGCCCCTGAGATGAGGTGCGCTTTGTCTTCTTTGATGAGGTTGTTACATCCGCACGACGAAGGGTCGTTGGGTCGTCCGGGGAACGCGAACAGTTCGCGGCTGTAGTCGCCGGCCATTCGCGCGGTGATGAGACTGCCTCCTTTGTCGCGACTCTCCACCACCACTACGGCGTCCGCCAGACCCGCCACGATACGATTCCGTTGCACGAAATTGGTGGCGAGTGGTTCGGTACCGGAGACAAACTCCGTCAGAATACCTCCATGTGTCAGGGCTTTGACGGCATCCTGCCGATGTTGGGCAGGGTAGATACGGTCCAAGCCGTGTGCGGGCACGATGATTGTGGGTATGCCGCATTCGATAGCCGCTCTGTGTGCCGCAATGTCAATGCCGTACGCTCCTCCGCTGACGATGGTGACGTGCTCCAACTGTTCATGCAGTTCGCGTACCAGTTGCGTTGTCAGATCTTTACCTCGCTCGGTGGGTCGCCGTGTGCCGACGATCGATACGAAATGGCCGTCCGAGAGATGCAGGTTACCTTTGCCGTACAGCACAAGGGGCCTGTCCGGACACTGACGCAATCGATAGGGATAGTCTTCGTCCTCCAGCGTCCAGACGGAGATACCATGCGCCTCAATCCATTCGTATTCCTGTTCCGCACGCTTCATGGCTTCCGCCATTCCGGGTTCATCCAGATGCTTCCATGCCTCTTGCGCCGAGCCGTAATGGTCCAGCAGCGAAAGACTCTTCCGCAGTTTGGTGCGGAAAAGGAAGGAGAGGGCGATATTGTATAATTTATGATTTATGATTTATGATTTATGAGTGCGACGAGGGAGACGGCGATAAGGGCGCCGAGGGCATCGGCATACAGGTCAGCCATCGTGCCTGTGCGGCTGAAGGTACAGAAACGCTGGAGTATTTCGATGAGTGCTCCGTAGGCGATTGTTCCTGCGCACACATATATATATGGTAACGCGCGCGCGGGGAACTGTTTGGCAACGGGTATCATCAGAGCGAGCGCCAAGACGGCGTACATCACCCCGTGAATCCACAGATCCCGCGTGGCAATCACTTTAGGCAGTTGAGGATTCTCCCACAGGCTGGCTACCGCGATGCCCAAGGCAATGAGAATCGCCGGAACATATTTCAGAGTTTTGTTCCGAAGCATAAATCACCGGCATCGCCGAGTCCGGGAACGATATATTTCTTTTCGTTGAGAATAGGGTCAATCGCAGCGCACCAGAGGGTAACGTCTTCGCGGTCGCCCAATGCTTTGCGCAGATAATCAATCGCTTGGGGCGTTCCGATGGTGCAGCATAGATGCGTGTGCTTTGGTTGTCCGTGTTTGAGAAGCGCGAGATAACTGACTTCCATGGACATGCCGGTAGCGAGCATCGGATCGGCGATGATGAGGGTCTTCCCTTCGATGGACGGGGCTGCCAGATACTCCGCCACGATCTCCAGTTCGCCTTTGTCATTCACGCGACGATAGGCACTCAGAAACGCATTCTCGGCGCGGTCGAAGATATTGAGAAATCCTTGATGCAACGGCATTCCTGCCCGCAGAATAGTGGCTAACACAAGCGGTTCGGCAATCGTGTTGACGGTGGCTTTCGCCAGCGGCGTCTGCACCTCCGTCGGCTCATAGGCAAAGGCTTTGCTTACCTCGACGGCCATCACTTCACCGATACGCTCGATGTTACGACGGAAGCGAAGCGGGTCTTTTTGGATATTGACATCGCGGATCTCGCGAAGGAACTGGTTCAGCACGCTGTTCTGCTCGGATAGATTGATTACTTTCATAGGAAATCGTATTTTTTTTGACTATTTTGGCTGCAAAGTTACACATATTTTTGCATATATGCAAATTATTTCGTACCTTTGCACGATTTTTTACGAAATAGATATGAAAAACTTCGTATATCAGGATTCCACGATTGCTTTTGTAACCGCCGCTGCGCAGACCTGTCTGCTTATCGAGAAAGCCTCCGAGCACGATCGCAACGAATGGATGGAGCAGGTTCGCCGTCTGCTGCCTGTCTTGTATCTCCGTGCCCGTTTGGTGACGAAGGAAGAGCCGGTTATGGACGAGGAGCCGCAACGGTTTGTGACGGAGACGGATTATAACATGGCGTTGGTGGGTATGCGTGAATTGCTGGGTCAGGACGATGCGTATCTGGATGTGTTTGTGGACCAGGGCATTTATACGGACGAGGTGCAGACGGCGTATATCTCGGAGGGTCTCGCCGATATCTATCAGGAGTTGAAGGACATGGCGGCGGCTTTTCAGACGGGCGAGGAAGCTATTATGCATGATGCCGTAGTGCTGTGTCGTGAGGCTTTCGAGGCACACTGGGGACGTAAGGTATTAGCCGTTTTGCGGGCGTTACATGAGATATCAGACAGCACATATCAGTAAAGAACTTCTGCAGTGGATGCCGTTGGTGGCGTTTGAAGGCGAGGTGATTGTCGTGGACCGCGAAGAGCAGGTTCAGGAGGCGGTGGACTATCTCAGGACGCAGCGTGTTATCGGTGTGGATACGGAGTCGAGGCCCAGTTTCCAGCGAGGCATTCACTATCCTACAGCCCTTGTACAGATTGCCACGCGCGACCGTTGTTACCTGTTCCGATTGACCCATATCGGCATGCCGCAAGCCTTGGCGGATCTGTTCGCCGATCCGGATATATGCAAGGTGGGCCTGGCCTTCAAGGATGATATCAACGGCTTGCGACGCAGACGCAATTTCACCCCCGCCAACTGCGTGGATGTGCAATCGATGGTGGAGCAATACGGGATACT
>JAFVHA010000077.1 GCA_017478035.1 Paludibacteraceae bacterium
GATTTCGACGGCGTGGTGAATGTACGCGAGAAGAACCCGCAGATGAAATTCTCCCTCCTTTGCCGTCATTTCGATGCGGCGCCGTTAGGTATCAGCGGTATCGGTTCTTCTCTGCGCACGCGTTTCGGCATGAAGGTGGATATGACCGGTTCGGAGACAGACCGCGTGAGCGGTTCGTTGGTCATCGACTCGCTTTTCCTCGCTACGTCCAAGGACTCCGTGCTCATGAACCAATTGACGCTTCTCGCCTCCGGGGCTGTCGGCCATTCGAAAGCGTTTACCTTGCGCTCCGATTATCTGACGGCGCAAGCGGACGGTGTTTTCCGTTACAAAGATATCGTGCCGGCTTTCACGGCGATGATGCATCATTATCTGCCTTCCGCCGTGCTGGCACCCAAGACCTCATGGCAACCGGTGTCCTTCACGCTCCGTGCGGATGGCCAACGGTTACGCGATATCCAGCGGCTCTTCACGGCGCCCGTCACGCTCAGCGACCATCCGGTCTTCACCGCCGAGGCAGAACTGACACCAGGAGAGGAACCATCTTTGGCAGCGCGTTTCTTCGCGCCCGGCGTACGGGCCGGCAGTACACCTGTGCATGATCTGACGCTGACACTTAATACGATTGATACGCTGCGTCATGCCGGTGCGGAAGGATCGGGGCTGTCGTTCAGCGTGTCCGCCGAGGCGATGCAGATGCATACGGTGCTCTCTGCGCTTGCCTATCATGATACGCTTCTCACGCATCTCACGCTTCGCCAGCAGTCGCAGATGGACGAGCTCTTGCCCGAGGGATGGCGTAACCTCACGCCTCGCCAGTTACAGCGCGCGCTGAGTGACGACCTGACCATGAAAGAGCGTCAGCGCGCCTTGCTGTCCGCTCAGCGGGCCGGTGACTACGGAGGAGATATCCGTCTCGTTACCCGTTTCTCGCGGTATAACAAAAAGCCGCTGGTCGATATGCATCTCATGCCCGGTACACTCCTTCTGCGCGACTCGATATACACGCTGTCCGAGAGCCGTATTACCTATTGCGCGGCGGACAAGACCGTGCAGGTGGATCATTTCAATTTCGAGGGCGGCGGCCAGCATCTGAGGATGGAAGGTATCGCCTCGGAGCGCGCTACCGATACGCTCCATATCGCACTGCAGAAGATAGACGCTTCGTATGTGGTGCCATTTGTGCTGCCGGTACAGACCATCATGTTCAACGGTCTGCTGACAGGCGAGGCGAATATTACCAGTACGCTCAAAAAGCCTAAGATAGACACGCAGATTCATATCGACTCGATGGGACTGAACAACTGCCTGTTCGGCGATGCGGAGGTGGATCTGCATATTCGCGACTCCCTCGCCTTCCATGCTGATGTATATAAATCATCAATCATAAATCATCAATCATCAATCGGCCCTCGTAACGTAGTTACGCTGGACGGAAAAGCTCTCTTTGACGGCTCGGGTGTCTGGGAACTGGATATGACGACCGACTCCGTGCCTTTGGAGTTTATCAACCATTGGACGGCGTCTGTACTGGATGACCTGCAGGGCAAAGCGACGGGTAGAGTAGTGGTCGGCGGAAGAAAGGGATTGGTCTATGTGCTACTCGATGCCGTAGCCCAGAACGCCTCTTTCACCCTCCCATGGACGGGGGCCCGTTATTTCATTGCCGAGGATACCATCCGGATGGATACCACTTCTATCCTCTTCCCCGATGTGCACCTGACGGATGCCGAAGGCAACAGTGTGACCGTGGACGGAGGTATCTATCATGACCAGTTCCGCGATTTTGCGCTCGACCTGCATGTGGATGCGCATAACGCACTCGTCTTTGCGCAAGACAAACCCGGTGAGATGATCCGAGGACATGTGTACGCGAACGGGCACGTGGAGGTGTTCGGCAGCGAGAAAGACCTGACGGTACTCGCCGACGCCGTGACTACCCGTAACTCGCGCTTCCGGCTCAGCATCGATAATGTATCTACCGCCAATGAATCGAACTTCATCCATTTCGTGGACCATAAGAAGCAGGAAGCGGTGACGGATACGGTAGGCGAGACCGACTTGGATAATATTGACAATGACCCGAACGCCTCCGCGGTAGCGAAGAAAGTTGCGTACAGCCGCGTCGGACGATGTCTGTTGCAGTTGGGTATCGAGGTCAATCCCCAGTTAGTCTTCCAACTGGTGCTCGGCGAGCGCTCGGGCGATATGATCCAGGCGCGCGGAACGGGTGCGCTGCGGCTCTCGTATGATACCGAGACCGGCGACACCCGGCTGTTAGGTACGTACGACATCGAGCGAGGGACACTCTCCTACACCGTAGCGAATGTGATTCACAAGGAGTTTACCGTAGGCGACGGCTCGTCGATCATCTTCTCCGGCGATCCCACCAACCCGCAACTTGACGTGACCGCCAAATACAAGGCGATGGCGAACCTCAAGGACCTCTTCGGTGACGAGGTGGAGCAACTGGCTATCGGACGAACGAATATACCCGTACTGACCTGCCTCCATATGACCGGATTCCTCAATAATCCGATCCTCAGTTTCTCGCTCGAGTTCCCGTCCAGCGACCAAGCTATTCAGCAGCAGGTACGCCAAGTTATCAATACGGACGAGATGCTGATGCGTCAGGTGATTTACCTCCTTGTCTTCGGGCGGTTCTTCACGCCGGATTACATGTCCAACGCACAATATGCAACACTGAACTCTACCTATTCGCTGCTCTCTTCTACGGTGACGGGTCAGATCAACGCATGGCTCTCCAAACTGACCAATATGCTTACTTTGGGCGTAGCCATCCGTTCCGAAGGAGAAGGGGAGAACGCCAGTCAGGAGTATGAAGCGCAATTCCAGCTGCAACCGGTGGACCGTCTCATTATCAACGGTAATTTCGGTTATCGTTATAACGATATCTCCAACCAACCTTTCTTCGGCGATTTGGATGTGGAGGTATTGCTCACGGAGGACGGCCAATGGCGCCTCAAAGGCTACACCCACACCGTGGATAAATACTCCCTCCGTCAAGCGGCGACTATCCAGGGTGTCGGCTTCATGTGGAAGAAAGACTTCTAACAAATAAAATAAGCAGCGCAACCGCGCTGCTTATTTTATCTAGTGTCCTGGGGCTCTAGTGTCCTAGTGTCTCTCCGGTTTCGGGCCTCTGCGCTCGGGACGGGGACCTCTTTCGAGGCGTGCACCGTCAGCGTGGTTATTGCGGTCTTCACGACGCGGACGCTCGCGCTTCTCCGGCTCTACGTAACCTTCGGGTTTCTCCTTCAGCGCTTTGGCACTCAGGCGGAACTTACCGGTCTTCGGGTCGATCTCCAGCAGTTTGATGCGGATATGGTCGCCCTCCTTGATACCTGTCTCTTCGATGGTCTCATAGCGCTTCCAGTCGATCTCGCTGATATGCAGCAAACCTTCCTTGCCCGGCATGAACTCTACGAAGCATCCGTACGGCATCAGACTCTTTACTACCGAGTCATATTCTTCGCCTACTTCCGGCAGGGCTACAATCGCTTTGATCTTTGCGATAGCTGCTGCCATCGCTTCACCGTTGTTGGAAGCTACCTCCACCTTGCCGCCTTGCTCGTCTTCATCGATAGAGATGACAGCACCGGTCTCGGCCTGGATACCCTGGATAATCTTTCCGCCCGGGCCAATGACAGCACCGATCATATCTTTCGGGATATAGAAAGAGGTGATACGCGGAGCGTGCGGCTTGAGGTCTGCACGCGGAGCAGGCATGCACTCGAGGATCTTACCGAGGATGTACATACGTGCCTCGTGTGCCTGTGCCAAGGCGTTCTCCAGAATTTCGTAACTCAGACCGTCCACCTTGATATCCATCTGGCAAGCCGTCAGACCGTCCACCGTACCGGTGGTCTTGAAGTCCATATCGCCGAGGTGGTCCTCATCGCCGAGGATATCGCTCAAGATCGCGTATTTCGTTCCCTTGTTCTCCGAGATAAGACCCATCGCGATACCGGAAACGGGTTTCTTCATCGGCACACCTGCATCCATGAGGGCGAGGGTACCTGCGCAGACGGTAGCCATCGAGCTTGAACCGTTCGACTCAAGGATATCGCTTACGACACGTACGGTATAAGGGAAGTCCTCCGGGATCATATTCTTCAGCGCACGGCAAGCCAAGTTACCGTGACCTATCTCGCGACGGCCTACACCGCGCTGTGCCTTAGCCTCACCCGTCGAGAACGGCGGGAAGTTATAGTGCAACAGGAACTTGTCCGTACCTTGAATCAATGCCTCGTCCACAATCTTCTCATCACGGCTCGTACCGAGCGTAACAGTACTCAGACTCTGGGTCTCACCGCGGGTGAAGATACTCGATCCGTGAGGGCCGGGCAGATAACCTACCTCGCACCAGATAGGACGGATCTCCGTCGTCTTACGACCGTCGAGACGCTTGCCCTCATCGAGCACGGCGCGACGCATCGCTTCTTTCTCTACATCGTGATAGTAACGGTCCACGAGCGCCGCGATCTCATCTACATCAACGCCTAACGCCTCTGCGCGAGCCGCCATATAGTCTGCTTTCTCGGTCTTGAAATCCTCGCGGATCTGGCTGAACATCTCCTCACGGTGATGTTTGTCTGTGTCTGCGGCGGTAGCCTGTGCATATGCCCGGGCGTAGCTGTAATCGTGAACAGCCTGTTTCAACTCATCGTCGTTCACCTCGTGGCAGTACTCGCGTTTGGTCTCTTTGCCGTAGGCCTTCATCATCTCGTCGATAGCCAGACATTGCGGTTTGATAGCCTCGTGCGCAGCTTTGATAGCCTCGAGCATCACGCTCTCCGGCACTTCTTTCATCTCGCCTTCCACCATCATGATGTTGTCGTACGTAGCGGCCACCATCAGCTCGAGATCCGCATGCTCGCATTGCTCGAAGGTAGGGTTAATCACCATCTTGCCATCCACGCGTGCTACGCGTACTTCGCTCACCGGACCCTCAAACGGGATATCCGAACAAGCTAAAGCGGCACCTGCAGCCAAACCGGCAATGCTCTCCGGCATGTCAATGCCGTCGGCCGAATACATGGTGACGTTAACGAACGTCTCTGCGTGATAGTTGGAAGGGAAAAGAGGGCGAAGGGCGCGGTCGATCAGACGAGCAATCAGGATCTCATAGTCCGATGCTTTGCCTTCGCGGCGGGTAAAACCGCCCGGGAAACGTCCTGCGGACGCAAATTTCTCTTTGTACTCTACGGTTAGCGGCATAAAATCAGTACCGGGAACCGCATCTTTGGCGGAGCAGACAGTTGCCAGAATCATCGTGTTGCCGAGCGTTGCCATCACGGCGCCGTCAGCTTGTTTGGCCAACTTGCCTGTCTCCAGTTTGATTACTCGTCCATCGGGGAGAGCAATCTCTTTGGTAATTACATTCATCTTAAAACATCAATTTTTGGACGCCGTTTGCGTCCGGTTTACTTATAGACCCACAAAAAGTCGCGCAAAGGTACGACATTTTTCGCACATATGCAAGCAAAAAATGTAAATTTTAAGAAAAACTGGCGAAAATGAAACTTATAGCAGCACTATTTCGACGCGTCGGTTCATCTGACGACCCTCTTCCGTCGTGTTCGGCTGAATCGGATCGCGCTCGCCGCGACCTTCGATATAGATGCGCTCGGGCGCTATACCGCGGTTAATCATCGATTGCCGAACCTCCTTGCATCGTCCTTCCGAAAGAACCTGGTTGGATCGGTCCGAACCGATATTATCCGTATGGCCTACGATGCGGATACGCTGCTTCGGACGGGAGGTGAGGAAACGGTACAGTTCGTTCAGCGCCGCTTCGGACGAAGGCAGGATATGCGTCTTGCCTGTGGCGAAATAGATATTATGCAGCACGAAGGACTTGATCTCTTTCGGCGACATGATGACACCCGGATAATCGGCTACGGCAGATGGGGCTACCGTATCCAGTACGGGGAAATAATCGACTGCCGTCGCTTCGATCGTATAGTACGGCACGCGGTCGTCCAGCAGCGCGGCAATCAGCGAATGGACGCTGTCCGAGGTGGTCTGCAGCACGCGTTGCCGGTCCGGCTTGCGGACGATCAGATTGGCCACCACCGGTCTCGCCGTCAGCGAGTCGGTGACAGTGAACGTGAGGCGTGTCTCGGGATAAAGCGCGATACGGACGCTGTCCTCGTCTTCGCGATGATTGAAATAGACGGTGTCAGCAGGGAAATAACCCAGCCGGGCGGCATGGATCCAGTAGTTGCCGGGGGGCAGCCCTTTCGATACGCGTGCGCGTTTGGTATCCGTGGGTTTGCTGATCTTGGGTTTCTTGTTCGGCTTCGCCGTGACGTCCTGCGCCGTGATATGAGTAGCCGGCAGTTTTTCTCCGGTGCGCAGGTCATAGGAATAAATATAGAGCAGCGGCTTGCCGTCTTTGATACGCTGTTTCTTGGCGGCTTTGGCTTTCGCAGCTTTCTTCTTCTCCGCCTTCCGCTTGGCCGCTTCACGTTTGCGTATCTGTATCTCTTTGGCTTTCGCCCGTTTCTGAGCAGGAGTCATAGCATATGCCTCCATGCCTCCCGTCAAGAGAAACAACATACATAATAATATGGAAATACGCGCGCGCATGTGTGTATAGTCTGTCTTTTTATACGGCAGGAGGATAGTCGTGGGACTATCCTCCTGTGTGGTCCCACTTGGGCTTGAACCAAGGACCCCCTGATTATGAGTCAGGTGCTACTAACCAACTGAGCTATGGGACCTCCATTTTTTTATCGATGCTGACGAGCGTTGTTGTACAGTACCAGACCTTCGTCTTTGGTGATACGCATCTCGCTCGCTGTCAGTTCCGGAATGATCAGTTCAGTACCCGGCTTCAAATCGTTCGGGTTCTTGAGCCGATCCATATTCGCGATATAGATATATACCCAGCAGTAGGTATTGTTATAGTACTTACGTGCCAGTTTGGCCAGTGTGGTTGCTTTGCCGGTTGTCACGGATTCGCTCTCACGCTGCTTGAACTCATTCTGACGAATCGGTCTTGCGCTCTCGGACAGCGGAACGGTCTCTACCGGCGTGTAGTCATAATCGTTATTGTATGCATTTGTCGTTGCATCTTCGCCGCGGTTGGCACGTTTGTCCTCTACCTCGCCTCTCAGTCTGTCAAACGTCTCTTTGTCCACCAGGCGGATAGCGGCACGTCTGTTCGGCGCGTACGAGCCCTTGCTGCGGTGACCGATCACCTTACCTACACCGCCGGCATACAAGTGTGTGGCATCGATTCCGTGTTCCTCTAACAACTCGTCAGCCACTGCATCGGCACGTCTGTCACCCAACGCATAGTTGAGTTTGTTCGTACCCGTGTTGTCGCAATAACCTACGATAACGGCGTAGAGTTCCGGATCCTCCTGCAGACGGTCTGCCACCTGTTGGATCGTGATGAGTGCGCGGTTGTCCAGGTTATGCTTGCCGTTGTTGAAGTAAACGTAGTAATACTGCGGGTTCTCCTCTACGGAAGCGGCAGCAGCTGTAGCAGCCGTGTACTGCTCTATCGTCTCGCGGATGATGATCGAGTCATGCTTGATAATCACCGTGTCGTGGATATTCTGCATGCCGACCGGTTTCTCCCAAGTCTCCAGACTGCTGATATTGCGTACGTGGGTCTTCGATGCAGCCATCAGTTTGAAGCGCATATTCAGCGTTACGTCCACGATACCGTCGTTGTTCTTGGAGGCTACACCGTTCGAGTTGTAGTTGTAACCACGACCATCGATATAGTCATTGACGAAATAGTTGTAGGTGGCGCGAACGCCCAACGCCATCGTACGGTTCAGGTTGAATTCCATGCCGAGACCTCCCTGAATATAGAACTGACCCGAATAGTTGGTCATGTAATCCGGACCTATCTTGCCGTCAGCATTCACATAGGTAGCTGTCTGGCCGCGTTGGTGAGTCGGATTATGCACCCTGCCTAAATCATCGGTATAGAAATCGTCATAGTACATCTTGTTGTTTTTGTACCATGCGTATCCGACGCCACCAATCACATTGAGAGAGAATATCTTCTTCTTGGCTTTCGGGAAGAACAGATTGATCAGGTCCATCGACAAGTACAGCGCAATTTTGTGCATATGACCGTTGAGCAAAGTATCGGCGTTGTTGGCACCCGGCTTGCCCGTAATCGTGTACATATCGTACATATAATTGAGACCCATGCCCCATACCGGCGTGAACGAGTATTCCAAGTCCAAACCCGCATTAGGAATGGCTACACCGTGCTTCATCTCGGAGTTAAAGTCGCCGTCAAAATAGTTGAAACCTATGTGCGGAGTAAGCGAAACGTGAGAGAATTTCTCTGCTACATTCTCGTTCTCGTCCACCTTGTATGGATGGGCACCCTTCGCACCTTCTGCCTGCTGCGCCATCATCCCAACTGACAGGCACAGGAGTGATACTATGATTAGTCCTTTCTTCATAATTGAAAAGAGAGATTTTTCTAAAATTCACAATTCAGGGCGCAAAGGTACGACTTTTTTTTGGATTACGCAAATATTTTCACAAAAAAATAATATTTTTTTAGTAACTATTGCATATATGGAAATTTTTTTGTATCTTTGCAGTCGATTTGGAAAACATATAAACACACGATAGTTATGGACATTTTAAATCAAATGATTGCGCGTGCGAAAGCCAATCCGCAGCGCATTGTTTTGCCGGAAGGCGATGAACCGCGTACGTTAGAAGCTGCCAATATCTTGTTGAGAGATAAGATCGCGCAGCTTATTTTAATTGGTGACCCCGAGAAGATCAAAGACATGGCTGCCGAGAAAGGGTATGAGTACATCAAAGAGGCGAAGATTGTGGATCCGATCAACGATCCGAAGATGCCGGAGTATGCCAACCTGCTCTTTGAGCTCCGCAAGGCGAAAGGCATGACGGAGGAAGAGGCTGCGAAGAAAGCGCAAGACCCGCTGTACCTCGGTTGTTTGATGATCAAGGCCGGTGATGCGGACGGCGAGTTGGCCGGTGCACGAGGCACGACGGCGGATACCATCCGTCCCGCGTTCCAGATCCTGAAGACCAAACCCGGTTGCTCCATCGTGAGCGGTGCGTTCCTGATGTTCACGCCCGCCAAACAGTTGGGCGAGAACGGTTTCCTGCTCTTTGCAGACTGCGCCGTGAACCCGAATCCGGATGCCAAGCAGTTGGCGGAAATAGCTGTCTCGACGGCTGAGACGGCACGCGCTATCGCCGGTATCGAACCGCGCGTAGCGATGCTGAGTTTCTCTACGAAGGGAAGTGCCAAGCACGAACTGGTGGATAAGGTTTCGGAGGCTACGAAACTCGCCAAAGAGATGGCGCCGGATCTGGCACTCGACGGTGAGTTACAGGCCGATGCGGCACTCATCGAGAGCGTGGCCAAGACCAAGGCTCCGGGCAGTTCGGTGGCCGGCAAAGCGAACGTACTCGTATTCCCGGATCTGCAGGCAGGTAACATCGGTTACAAGCTCGTGGAGCGTTTCTCCGGTGCCGATGCCGTGGGACCGATTCTGCAAGGTATAGCCGCTCCGGTCAATGACCTCAGCCGAGGATGCAAGGTGCAGGACATCGTGCAAATGGTAGTTATCACAGCCAATCAAGCAATTAAATAATACCATGAAGATTCGTGCAAGTCGAGTGTAAGCTCGCTTACGCAACTCGACGAAGCCGAAGCTCCAAAATTTAAACATCGTTTAAATTATGAAGATTTTAGTTCTGAACTGCGGTAGCAGTAGTATCAAGTACAAGCTCTTCGAAATGGAGAGCAAGCAGGTAATGGCGCAAGGCGGTATCGAGAAAATCGGTCTGCCGGACTCTTTCCTGCTGGTTAAACTGCCCAACGGCGAGAAAGTGAAGTTTGAAAAACCGATGCCGGAGCACACGGTGGGTATCGAGTTGATACTCGAGAAACTGGTGGACCCGCAAATAGGTTGCCTCAAGGACCTCAAGGAGATTAACGCGGTCGGTCATCGTGTCGTTCACGGCGGTGAGAGATTTAACAAGTCGGTGCTCATCACGCCGGAGGTCAAGGCGGAAATCATCCAATGCGTGGATCTCGCCCCGCTCCATAACCCGGCTAACCTCAAAGGTATTGATGCCATAGAGAAGATTCTGCCGGGCGTTCCGCAGGTGGCGGTCTTCGATACCGCGTTCCATCAGACGATGCCGGATTACGCGTACATGTACGCGATTCCTTATGAGTTATACGAGAAATATGCCATCCGCCGTTACGGTTTTCATGGTACAAGTCATCGGTATGTCAGCGCACGGGTATGCGAGTTCCTTGGCGTGGATCCGAAGGGCAAAAAGATTGTTACCGCGCATATCGGCGGTGGTGGCAGCTGTACCGCGGTGATGGACGGCAAGAGCGTGGATACGTCGATGGGTCTGACGCCGGTTGAAGGTCTGGTGATGGGTACACGTGCCGGAGACCTTGACCTCGGTGCTGCTACTTTCATCATGGATAAGGAACACTTGTCCACGGCGGAGTTTAACAACCTTGTGAATAAGAAATCCGGTCTACTCGGCGTGAGCGGTGTGTCCAGTGACTGCCGTGATATTGAGGCAGCTATCAACCAAGGCAACAAGCGTGCCGACCTGGCGCGTAAGATGTTTATCTACCGCGTGAAGAAATATATCGGTGCCTATGCTGCAGCGATGAACGGCATTGATATTCTCGTCTTTACGGCAGGTATCGGCGAGAACGACCCGTATATCCGCGCCGAGATCATGAAGGGCCTCAGTTTCCTCGGAATCGAGTTGGATGAGCAGGCTAACAACGTGCGCGGCGAAGAGCGTATCATCTCCAAGAAAGGCTCGAAAGTGACTGTTTGCCTCATTCCGACGGATGAGGAACTGATGATCGCAAGTGACACCGAAGCTCTCATCTGACATGAGTAAGCTGATTATCTACCAACTCTTCCCCCGCCTGTTTGCGAACTACAACGAGACCCGCAAATATAACGGCGACAAGGAAGAGAACGGCTGCGGACGGTTTGTCGATATCAACGAGCGTGCGCTCAAGGCCATAGCGGACCTGGGCGCCACGCATGTCTGGTACACCGGCGTCATCCGTCATGCTACAGCCGCATTCAATAATCCCGCCATCACCAAGGGCAAAGCCGGTTCGCCGTACGCCATCACCGATTATTATGATGTCGATCCGGACCTGGCAAAGAATGAAGCCAAGCGGATGCAGGAGTTTGAGGCGCTCGTGAAGCGTACCCACGATGCCGGATTGCAGGTGCTCATCGATTTTGTGCCCAATCATGTGGCGCGTCAGTACAAGAGCCTCTGCAAGCCAGCCGGCGTCGAGGATCTGGGAGAAAAAGATCATCCCGAATGGGCCTTCTCGCCGCTGAATAACTTCTATTATCTGCCCGGAGAAAGGTTCACGATGGATAAGGATCTGCAGGGGTATGATGAGTTTCCTGCCAAGGTGACCGGCAATGA
>JAFVHA010000005.1 GCA_017478035.1 Paludibacteraceae bacterium
ACCTCCGTTTGGGGATTGCGTAGTATGCGGCTTGGGGAGCCGCGTAGACAACTAAAAACGCAGGCTATAATCCAGCCTACGTTTTGACCTATTGGCAAATACATACCTCAAAACAGCCTACGTTTTGACCTATAGACCAAATTTTTGAGGACATAAAAAGCACAGGCAAACGGTTCCCATAGATAGGATAAAAATTCGACAACCTCTCAACAAAGTCCCGTTTGCCCATGCCAAAGCACGAGTAACAAGGACATATTTCTTGTTGAGTTAAAAGTTGTCGAATTTTTATCTATGAGACAATATGCCTGTTGTTGCGCTGTGCGCTATCATTATGTCCTCCTGTTTAGCGTCTTGGAGAACCGACGTACGCGTTTATTTCTGAATTCGGCTGCAAAATTACAACATTTTTTTGATATACGCAAATATTAGAGGTTTAAAATGATCAGTTTACCACTTGAATGATTTTTTCACGGGTCGGCTTATCGCTATTCTCGTAGAAAATGAGATGTATAGTGTTCTTTGCCGGAGCATTCTTAGACGGTGTATAATTCCCAGCCCTTTGTATTCCCGGCGTGAACTTAAGCACACTCTTCTTGCCGGGGGTGGGAACGGAGAAAAGTTGTTTGTTATAGCCATCGGTGTTTGAGAAGGTATTGTATTTCCAGTTCTCAGGAGCGGCAGGCATTACTTCCATATACCATTCTCCACGTCCGCGAATTTCTATTTTCAGCGAACCCCATTCCGGAGTCACAGCGGCGAACGAATAGGATTGGTTCGCTTGCACCCTATCTAAAGTGAGGATGTTTTTACCATACACATCTTCCTCCGGATAGCTGACGAACTCCGTTTGCTGATAGGAAGTATTGGCGTTAAACAGGTCTAAAAACTTCTCTATGTCACGCTGTTCATAGGAATAGGCCAAGTCATATGCTGCCATGTTCTGCACTAATTTATCTGCTTTGAGACCCATAGAGTTGTTCTTCAGAGCGGATGCAATTTCCATATTATCCAATTTGCCGTCTGTGCGCAGGTCTGACGCAATATTGGCTAACAGTTGCGTCACTTTCGCCGTCGGAAGATAGCCTTGTACCAATGCAGAGATGACGAGTAACTGAGGATTGGCTTCTATATCCAGCGTTATGGCATCATTGATTTCGGAAGATTGCATGCCGAAGATAGCCAACACTTCTTGATGAGCCTGTTTCTGCGCATCACGGAAGCCGGAACCGTTGTTAACGAGATACAAAATACGCTCCCGCTCAAGTGTTGTAAGGATATTGATATTCACCTTTTCCGCAGAGGAAATATCTGCAATGGCCGAAAGCGTCAGTGGAGCAGCGGATAATTCACCTTTCACCTCGTTGTAATAATAACCGGTTGCAACCAGTTCCACATACGGAGAAGGTGACTGGATGTCTTTCTGCTCGAAAGAGCCTTTTTTATCCACAATACTCGTTACAAATGAGGTTCCTGTTTGTTTGAAATTCTCATCCAGAGAAAAGATATAGACGGATGTTCCTTCCACAAACGGACCTTTCTGCACTTTACCGGTCAGAAGCGCTTTCTTGACTGGATTCATGGATGCATTCTGCTCCGGCGCATCGCTCTCGCATCCGATGAATGCAAGCAGCAGCGCAAACAAGAATAATTTGTTTTTCATAATTGTAAGTTTTTATGTTTAACGATAGGATATTATTTTATAAGCACACCTTGTGCGTTGTAGATGGTTTTTCCATGTCGGATAATCAACTGCCCGTCACGGAGAAGTTTGGAGGGAAGAATAGGATCAAACCTATCACAAAGAGCAGAGACAGAAGTTCTCACACCTACTGCGTATAAATCAACCGCATAGTCCTGCGCTCCTACGATTCGTAAATGTAGGTATAGTTCGTCGTCGATAAGAGTTAATTTTCCAGAGACATATTCATTTTCACCATAAATACCGTCAACTTGTTGATGTTTAATCTCTATAAGAGATTCGGTGTAGCCATTCAATAGGATAGAATACCCCTCGATCTCGATTTGATTTTGGAAAATCCGGATTTGCTCATGTTGTTTGTGAAAATACTTATAATTCCCTTGTTGTGGCATGTACTCTACTCGCTGCCATTCGTCCACCGTCCATATACTTTCCCAATCAAGTTGCGAAGTTTCAATGGGAGTGGCATTCTCGATAATCTGGGATACATTTGTTATCCATTGCAATGTATCACTATTGTTTGCAATAGCCATTACTCCATGTCCCAGAAATAAGGAGCAAAGGAGGCATAATAATATTTTTTTCATAATAGTATAGTTATATATTTTCTGCAAAATTACTACATATTTTTGATATATGCAAATATATCGACAAAAAAATATAATTTATTCACACGGAATAACATCTGCCCGGAATAACGAACCCTCTAATACTTTGAAGCCTCCGTTTAATACGATATTATCTGATGCCTCAAAAAATGTACTATCGTTTTCTATAACAACATTTCCAGATGACATAATTGAGTTCCCGTTCGTGTATGTTGGAATATTTGAATCATGAACATAAATAATATCTTCTGACGAACAAATCTTGACATTAAAAGATATTGTAGAGTCGCTTTCTTGCACATTGGATATATATACATTACCGACCCCTCCATCAGACAGAAATTCTTGAGGGTTAGTAGTAGCATTAAACTTAGTTTTATTTAATGCAATAGAAAAAGGAGCATTGTCTAAGTTGCCATCACTTAGAAAATTGCCGTTGGGTCTATACACATAGACTTTATCATCTTTTCCGCCCCCTGTTGTAGCATTGAAATTTCCAGATTTTGATGGATTTATACGGTATATAATCAACCCACTTTCGGGAATGTATGAATCATAGGCTAGATTGCGCTTTCGATATTCTAAATATAGGAACTCATTACTTCCTTCAATACTTATTTTATAACATTGAGGAGAATAGGAAATAGGTGATATTTTATATCTACCACTCTTTGTTATTTCTGGTATTTCATTTATCCAATGCAGATATGTACATTTCATATAACCAGATGTCTGCTGTGGATAATATCCATTAGATGACATAATATCCCAACGACCTACTGGTTTCCATGTATATCCTGTAGAATCTGCGTATCCATGGTATAAATCGGGTAAACCAAGTGTATGCCCAAATTCATGACATAAGACACCTACACCATGGGAAAATATAAAATCTGATAATTGTATATTGTAGTCATACACTTTTTTCCCGTTGATGTATTTGTTTTGCCATAAACTCCATTGATGTGGCCATAATAACGTATTCCATTCTGTCGTTCCTCCTTTTATAATGAAACAAATATTATCAACCTTGCCATCATTATCTGTGTCTAAATTTAAATCAGACGGTATTTGACCCTGAATATATGTTATAGCTCTAATTAACAATGAATCTTCTCTTAATTTTCTGCTATATAACGTATTATATCCAAGTGGATTGTCACTTGAAAAAGGGCAATAATACTGACGTGGATATATATCTTTGTAGGAATAATTTGTCATTCCCGTAGGGTATATATACGAATTAACTTTCAATTGATTATAAGAAGATGCCCAATAATAATTCTTGAGAGAATTAGCATTTTCAGATGAATCATTGTGCATCGTAGAGATAATATTTATGTCAAATGCTACATAATCATCTTGATCTGAAAAAGTAATGAAAATAACAATGTTGTTAATATTTGTAAAACTTCGAGTATGGGAAGGAGCAAATAAATAAGGTTTATTTTTTATTTGGTCATAAAATTCAATATTTTCATGGCGTAGTTTATTTATGTCATACGAATATTTTGAATAGCGCATAACGGGTAAACTATTGTTACTCGCTATAACAAGACTATCTGTACCTTCAATCATATAGCAGTAAAAACCTGAAATACTATCTTGAACAATAATATTTCCGTTTTCATCATGGAGCCAATGATAAAATTCATCTCCAGATGTGTAACAAAATAAAACTGTTCCATCTGGTTGTGTTATCTGAATAGGGATGTTCTCCAAAGGAGCACAATTTGAATAACATCCGTATATCAAGAGCACATATAATAAGATTATCTTGTATTTCATAATTTTATTTTGTTAAAATCATCCGTTTAGTATCAATCACTTGCCCATCGGCAATAAGTGAATACAGGTACATGCCTGCATCCAACGTGCCTGCCGAAACGAGAACACTCCCTTCTCCAAATGTCGCAATCGGATATTCCGCTATTTGCAAACCATTCATGTCATATACATACAATGTAGCGTTTTGTGTTGATAATGGCAACTGATATGCGATTTTTGTATCAACAGAAAACGGATTAGGATTATTTTGAAATAATACCGCATCTATCGTTTCTTCATCTGTTGAGTTTTTCTTATACGAAAGAGTTTTCCCTTTCGGATTGGCTTTCAACCTCTCCACTTCTGCTGACAATTCCTGCACCTTCATAATAAGAAGCGGGATCAACTCAATATAGTTGATAGATAGTTTATCGCCACGTTCATATACCAATTCAGGATAGATTTTTTGCACCTCTTGCGCAATTAGTCCATAATGCACTCCTTGTAACTCTTTCGCTTCCATGTCATACTTCCATGTGCTATCTTGTTGGAGTGTATAAGAAACAGGTTTTAATAACAGAAGATTGTCGGTTATGGACGAAGAGAGTTGTTCTACATTGTCGCGCATTTGCATACTGCTGGGCACGGAAATGTTTGTTGCAAATAAAGTTCCATTTACATTGACACTTCCGGAAAAGTATCCGGCATAAGTCCCTCCCATAGATGTCGTAGGCAACTGCATATCACCTCCATTACCAATAGCGCCATACACACCGATACCTTGGTAGTAATTTGCCATTCCGGCGACTCCGGCAGAGAAACGAGAAGAAATTTCTGACGGTTTAGAAGCCTTCCCAAAAACACCGACTATTTGTGTGATATTCGGATAATCAACGGTTGCATTAGCTGCGTCAGCAAATGAGGAGATACCATAGATAGAAGCATATGGTGCACTCGAATTGGCTCTAATGCGTGTCCATATGCCATAGTATGGGTATTGACTTGTTGACTTGTGATCAATGTTAAGACTTACCTTGTTATCTACAGAAGTTCCTACGGCGACATTTTGATCTACTTTGAGGTTTTTGCTGGCAACAACATTTCCTGATGTCTGAACCTCCAGTTGCGCTTGTACGTTCAGAGAAATTACGCAAGCAGCGACCAGAGCCGCTGCGCTATAAAGAATACTGTTTTTCATATAACCTCTATTTAATAATTATTGCACTACAAACTGACCGACCAATGCGCCGCCTTCCGTCTCAATATGGAGCACGTACACGCCTGCGTTAGAGATTTGCTCATTGAGCGAGTTGGTAAACTGTTGGTTCAGCACAATACCACCCGTAGATGCGTTAACGACAACCGCCTGCGCAGACGGGATGGTTGGTTCCTCTTTAGTAATGGAGAGTGTGTTCCCGTCAATTGTTGCGTGGAAATCTCGCGGACGAGTAGGGACATTAGGGGATTGAGTAGAATCATCTAAGGGATTATCTCCTGGTAATGTTCCCATTTGAATGACTTCCATTAATTGAATTTCTACTTCTTCTGCATGTAGCATACATGGCATAGCAAAAAGTGATGCCAATGTCCAAATGAAAAATTTCTTCATTATTGTAACTGTTATTAATTTGACAATAGGGCGTTATAAAAGAACGCCGACAAACCATTTTGATTTGACGACGCAAAAGTACTGCTTTTATCTAAAACCTGCAAGAAAAGAATGTAGTATTGTGCTTCTCGATAAAATGCAGATAATCAAATAGATAAATATAAAACGATGTAGTATTTTTATATGAATGTCATTATTCCATCACTTTTTTGAGCAAAAAGGACCGTAAATTAGCACTCGTCGTTCCCAATTTCTTTGCTACATATCTTTTGTTACTTCGTATTGTATTATGAGAATAGTAGAGAATATCTGCCACCTGTTTGTCCGTCAATGAGCCATCCAACACGAATGCACAAAGACATATGTCCTTTTCGTTAAGTCTTCCTGTCATTTTTAATTTGTCTGTCAACATAGAAAAACGTGAGTTTATTAATTCGCATACCTTGTTGTAATCTTCTTTTTGTAGAAAATTTCGGATTTCATGCGATTTAATAAACCATTCGCAATTAGCTTGAATATGTTTCAATTGATTTTCTTCTCGCTCCTTCAGTTGTTCAGATAATTTATCATTTTTTGCTTGCATCGTGATAGCTGTTTTTTCTAACACTCCTATCTGCTGAGTGAGTAGTTTCTGTCGTTTATGCTTTTGGCGCACATAAATAATTATAATCGTGGTGATAACCATTAATGTACCAATTATTGCATATAACCAACCCAAGTTAGGCCTGCGACTTAGGTCTTGGTCTAGCAGCTGTACCGCTTGCGATAACTTGCCTTGACGGATTTCAATGAGTTTTTGTACATCAGATCTTGCTGCAGCGGTTTCGCGTACTGAAGCTATGTTTTTTGTCTGGTCATCATTAGTGAGTATATACAATGCGTTATTTATAACAAATAAGTCATTAGCGTTATTTTGATTAGAAATAATCTGCTGAGCGTAATATGCTGCTGAATCTTTAACGGATAACCATGAATAGGATTGAGCCAATTGAAGCGCCCAAAGTAAAGAAGTATTATGGCTATCTTTGCATTTATATGCGAAATATTTAGCAGAATCGTAGTCATGGGCCCGAAGATACGCTTCGGCCTTGGTTTCGAGTATTTTAAGCAATACACCATCATCGAAACAATTCTTTTCTATACTAGAAAGGATAAATAGTGCCTCTTCTTTCTTTCCTTGTTCCGCCAACTCAAATGCCATGTCATTTAGCAAGTAATAATAAGACAAGGTATCTTCTCCTTGCAGAAAAACTTGAGCAGATTTCTCGTACATCTCATACGAGAGCGGATAATCTCCTGCCAGATGACATATTGAGCCCATATTGCTATACACACGCCCGAGGATATGGTAATCGTGCGTGCGGGAGTGAGTGGCGTTGATGAAGACCTGCATCGCTTCTACAGGATTGTCTTTCTCCCGAAGCAGACGACCGTAATGATAGCACGCATGAGCATATGTACAAAGGGACGAGGTACAAGGTATAAAGGGACAGATTTCTGAAAACTGACGGCTGACTTCTGAATACTTTTTCAATGTCTCGTAGGCTTGCGCGAGGGTGGCGCTGTCGCCCTCATCGATGCCGTACATACGTCCTTCCGCACGCAGGCTGTCCGCTTGCGCCACAACAGATTCCGCCTCCCGCACCGCCCGAGGCGTGCAAGCGGTGAGAAAAACTATCCATATAAGCGTTATGGCTCTCACGTGTCCTTATCTGTTTGCGCTGCAAAGGTACTACAAAAAAATGACATACGCAAGGAAAAGTGAAACTTTTTCGATTTATGATTTATGATTTATGATTGATGCCATTTTGGTGCAAAAGTAGAAAGACAAAAGACGAAAGACAAAAGACAAAAAGGGACGGCCATGTTAGGTCGTCCCTTGCTAAATGCCGTAGGCATCTAAATGCGCAGCATCTAAACGCAGTCTAAACGGAGTCTAAATGCCGTCTATTACGCCATTAGTTGATGTAGTGTACCAATCGCACCGAGTGGCCGTCCACAAAACCGTGGTTCGCGGAGTTGCTTAAACTGGAGAGGATCTGAATATCCTTGTCTCCGTTGAAAAAGACGTATTGGGCATCGAAATAGAGGCTGCTGCCGCTGCTCTTCCAATCCAGGCTGGAGGTCCAGTAATACCCCAAGTTATTCACTTCTTCCGTCTTGACAGTCTCGCCATAGCGCGAACCCGCGGCCGGCAGGAAGACGGCTCCGTTCCGCTCCATCTTCGTCCATTCATTAGCGGTATAGACATTCGACAGATAAGCGTCTTTGTTGGCAGCAAAGAACAGACCGGTAGGTAATGCCCATTCGTCCGGAAGCAAAACCACACCTTTGATCACTTCCTTGCCAATCTTCAGACCGCAAAGGCCGTGCAAGGTCGATGCATTCGTACGTTTGTTGAACACGTAGTCCCATTCTTCCGCGCTCATCGTCTCCCACATGTCTTTCGTATAGTTGTCGCCGCTCGCCGGGTCGTATATCTGATGACTTCCCCAGTCTTCAAAACGGATGCCCTGCAGTAAATTGGCATCTTTTATGTAGTTGTAGTCCGACGAGTTGGTGGACATATTCATCGGCTCGTCACCGGTGCCCCATCCGAAGAGATCGAGCACTCCGTTAGTGAAGCCGATAGCGGTGTACTGATGATCCGCGAAAGACCATTTCAAGGTCTTCGCATCGTACTGTATATTACCCGATGCAAAATACACTTGTTTGTTCTTGGCCACGGAGAAAGCCTTGGTCTTGTAATACGAAACCGGAACACCCTGGCGTTTCACCTTGATGGTACGGGATACATGCCCGGCAGCGGACTGTACCACCACATTCGCCGTACCGTCCTTGGAATCATTCGATGCCGGAACAGTGATGGTTACGGATCCGTCTCCCTTGCCGTGAGTGGGCGATACTTTCGCTACTTCGAGATCCGAAGAAGAAGCCGTCCACTCCAGGTTAGCCGTCACTTTGACCACAATAGAGGTACCGTGGCACTCGGCTTCGATCACATCTTTGGCAACGTATAAAACAGCGCCTTCACGGCGGATATGGATCGAATGTTTGTCGCCGCCTTCCGTCTTGATGATGATCGTACCCGTCTGCTCGTCGGATGAGGTGGTCGGCTTAACCGTCACGATCATCGTCTCGTTGCCGGTACCCGACGTGATAGAGACGGAGAAGATCTTCGTGCCGCTCAGCGAGGCCTGCCAGGGGTAGTTACTCTGGATAGCTACGGCATAGGTACCTCCTTCGGACGGAGCGTCAATCTTATCCGGCGTCACGGACAAGGTAGAAACAGCCTTGCCTTCGCGCTCTACGTATATCTGAACCGAAACCGGCTCGTAGTTGTCCGAACGCTCTTCGGTCACCGTGATGATCGTGCTGGACTTATTCGTCGATGTAGCCGCGCTGACATCGATTGTGAAAGCGCCGTTACCGTCGCCGGTCGTGTTATTTAACTCTATCCAGTCTGCCTCCCATGATTTCGTGACGCGCCATTTCGCATTACTGGTCACGGAAACCGCGTACGAACCGCCGGTTGCCGGGGCTTTGATGGTACTCTTGTCCACATTCATCGACGTAGCCTCTGTGCTGCCGCGTGTGATGGTGACGGTCTGCTCACCGGCTTCGGTTCCTTCGCCGAACGGTTTGATAGTGATGGTAGCGGTGGTCTCTTCGGGTTTGGTAGCCGGGTCCACGATGACGGTCACATTAGCGTTGTCGCGTTTGACAGCGTCGCCTTGGATATTCGCCCAGGACGCATTGCTGCTGATCTGCCATTTGATGTTGCTCTCCACCATGATGGTGTAGGAGCCTCCGTCTTTCGGTGTCTTGATATCCGTCTCACTGCTCACTTTGAGTCGTGCCGGGTCTTTGGCAGCACGTTTGACGGGCACCTCGAGGGTCTTGTCGCCGGACTTGAAGACGATCTTACTGTTGCTCTCGGCACTCTCTTTGTTGGCCGAGATCTTGACGCGGATCTCCATCGTACCTGCGTTGCCGGAGGTGGGGTTCACTTTGATCCACGAGTCGGCACAACTCGCCGTCCAGGCCTCGGGAGCGGTGAGGGTCAGCGCGTAGTCTGCGCCGAAAGCGGGACTGTTAATAGAACTCGGATCTACCGCCAGTTTGATTTCTTCGGGCTCAGCATCCTGAGCGCCTTTCTTGCAGCCTACCAACACTACGGTCAGCATCGCTGCGAAAATAAAAAATAGTTTCTTCATATATGAATCATTTTGAAATTTTAGAATATGCTTTGTTGGCCGTCAGAGGCGAGAGGGGTTTTGCCGAGGTGTTTGTATGCCAGTTCGGTAGCCTCGCGGCCACGCGGGGTACGTTTGATGAAACCTTCCTTGATGAGGTAGGGCTCATAGACATCCTCAATAGTGCCGGCATCTTCACCCATGGCGGTAGCGATCGTATTGAGACCAACCGGTCCGCCGCGGAACTTGTCGATGATGGTGGTCAGCAGTTTGTTGTCAATCTGATCCAGACCGAACGTGTCTATATTGAGTGCCTCAAGGGCGTATTTGGCGATATCGAGGTCGATGGATCCGTCGCCTTTGACCTGTGCGAAGTCACGCACGCGGCGCAAGAGGGCGTTCGCAATACGGGGCGTACCGCGCGAACGACGTGCAATCTCGCCTGCCGCTTTCTCATTGATCTCCACCTGCAGCAAGCGCGCCGAGCGTTTGACGATGCCGGCGAGGACGTCCGCATCGTAGTACTCGAGGTGGCAGTTGATGCCGAAACGGGCACGGAGAGGCGAGGTGAGCAGACCCGAACGGGTGGTTGCCCCGATAAGGGTGAAATGATTGAGGTCGATCTGTATCGTGCGTGCCGAGGGACCTTTGTCGATCATGATATCAATGCGGTAGTCCTCCATCGCCGAGTAGAGATACTCCTCCACGATAGGACTCAAACGGTGGATCT
Source organism: Paludibacteraceae bacterium (assembly GCA_017478035.1). GTDB lineage: Bacteria > Bacteroidota > Bacteroidia > Bacteroidales > Paludibacteraceae > Colicola. Next base: position 10,610 of record JAFVHA010000005.1, read on the forward strand.
CATCGATGAAGAGCACGTCGTTGGGTTCGAGGGAGGTGAGCAGTCCGGCGAGGTCACCGGGCTTGTCGAGTACGGGTCCGGACGTGACTTTGAAACCCACGCCCAGTTCGTTAGCGATGATATTGGAAAGCGTGGTCTTACCGAGTCCCGGAGGACCGAAGAGCAGCACATGATCCAGACTCTCGCCGCGCAGTTTGGCGGCTTCCACGAAAATCTTCAAGTTCGATGTCACCTTGCTCTGTCCCGCAAAATCGGCAAAGCACAAAGGGCGGAGGGCATTGTCCTGCTCTTTTTCGGAGCTCTGTTGTCTAATATCGAATTCCATGAGGGGTTATGGGTTACGGGTTATGGGTTACGGGTTATGGGTTATGGGTTACGGGTTTTATCGTGAAAGAGTTGCTCCAAGTCAGTTATTTCATCTATGGGCTGGTCGGCTTTAATGACGCCGTGATCGAGAATGATGACGCGGTCGCACATCTCACGCACCTCTTGCATGATATGGGTGGAGAGGATGATAGAGGGATTGATTAATGGTGACGCTTCGCTTAATGGTGGATTGATCAGACTGCGGATGAGGGTGCGGATCTCGACGAGTTGGTTCGGGTCCAGACCGGTGGTCGGTTCGTCAAGAATCAGCAACTCGGGATTACCCAACAAAGCCTGCGCCAAACCTACGCGCTGACGGTATCCTTTACTCAGTTCGCGGATGTGCTTGTGGCGCTCGGGGGTGAGGCCGACTCGCTCTATGAGAGCGGAGACCGTTTCTCTGACAGAAGACAGACCGTTGTCACTGACAGACCGCTTTGCTGACAGATTTGCCATGAACTGCAGGTACTCGGAGACGTACATCTCTTCGTAGAGGGGGTTGTTCTCGGGAAGATAACCGATACGTTCGGGTACAGAGACCGTTCCTTCATCCGCCCGCCAAAGTCCGATGAGGATCTTCATAAGGGTCGATTTACCGGCGCCATTCGGGCCCAACAAACCCACCACCTGCCCGGCAGGAATATCCAGCGACACATCATTCAACACACGCTGTGCACCGAAAGACTTGCTGATATGCGATATCTGAATCATCCGTTTCTACCGATTTAGGCCGCAAAAGTACTAAAAAAAAATGACCTGTGCAAATTTATTTGCAATATTTTAGATTTTTAGATGTGGAAAAATTGCGTATTCAGCAATAATGTGGAATTTTTTGTTAAAAAATTTGCACATACGGAAAATTTGTTGTACCTTTGCAGCGTCAAAAAATTTACATATTTATGAAAGGAATTATCTTAGCCGGAGGAAGTGCCACGCGCCTGTACCCTTTGAGCAAAGCCATCAGCAAACAAATCATGCCGGTTTATGACAAGCCGATGATTTATTACCCACTGAGTACATTGATGTTAGCGGGCATCCGAGAGGTGCTGATTATCAGTACGCCGCGCGACCTGCCGATGTTCGAGGAGTTATTGGGTGACGGAAGCCGGATCGGCATGAAGTTAGCATATAAAGTGCAGTTGGTGCCGAACGGTTTGGCACAAGCGTTTGTGTTAGGACGCGAGTTCCTGAACGGCGAGCCCGGCTGTCTTATCTTAGGCGATAATATGTTCTACGGTCAGCATTTCAAGACGATGCTTCGCGAAGCGGTAGAATCCGCACAGCACGGCGGCGCCGTGATCTTCGGATATGAAGTAGCGGACCCGCGTGCCTACGGTGTGGTGGAGTTTGAGAAGGAGCCTACCCCGACCCTCCCTGAAGGGAAGGAGGACGTATTGCGGGTTATAGGACTGGAAGAAAAGCCGGCGGAGCCGAAGAGCAACTATGCCGTACCGGGACTGTATTTCTACGACGAGACCGTTTGCGAGAAAGCGGCGAACCTGCAGCCGAGCGCGAGAGGCGAATATGAGATCACAGACCTCAACAAAATATACTTGAACGAGGGTACGCTGAAAGTCAAACTGTTCAGCCGCGGCTTTGCATGGCTCGATACCGGTAATTGCGACAGTCTGTTAGAGGCCGGCAATTTCATTGCGACCATCCAGAACCGTCAAGGGTTCTACGTGAGTTGCATCGAGGAGATCGCATGGCGTAACGGATGGATCACAACGGAGCAGCTGGCGGCTTTGGGCAAAGAGATGAAGACGAACTACGGGCGATATCTGGAGAGAATCGCTGCGCGATAATACAAAATACAAATGTTATGAAACGGCTTGTAATCGGATTATTGGTGGCGGCCAGCACGCTGAGCGTGTGGGGGCATGACCACTATGTAGTGCAACACTACTCCATCAAAGACGGAATGAGTCAGAACACAGTGATGGCCATCTTGCAGGACAAGCAAGGCTTTATGTGGTTCGGCACATGGGACGGCGTCAACCGCTTTGACGGCTATACGTTCACCGTCTATAAGGCGATGAACAATGGTGTAGAGGCACGTGTCAACAACCGTGTGGATCTCATCTACGAAGATGAGCAGGACCGTATCTGGTGGGGCACGTATGACGGTCATTTTTACCGTTTGGATGCCGAACGCAAGGTGACCATCGAACTGCCGTACGACAGTCTTCCGGAAGGGATGTTGGCGAAGATGGGTGAGCGCGGTTTGCGCACACGTGTGGACAGTCGCGGCATCATATGGCAAACGGATGAGACTTGCGGCATACAGCGTTACCGCGACGGACAATGGAAACGCTTCACGCCTCCTTTGGACAGCCGTTATGCCGGTCAACTGCGTATCAATTTCTTCATGATAGAGGACGCACAGGGTCGTACGTGGGTGAACCCCACCGGAGGCGGATGGAGTTATTACGACTACGACAACGACGAGTTGGTTTATCAGATTGAAGGGCTGACGAACATGATCCATACCGCCTATCTGGACCACGAAGGACAGATGTGGATCGCCACCTATGACGGCGGTGTGGATTGCGTGAATATGGAGCCTACGCCCTACAAACTGCATGATATGCGTCATTCCCCCCGAGACAACGGCGAGGTACGCGCTTTCGCACGGCGCAAAAACGGCGACGTGCTGACGCTGGTCAAATCCGAGACCGGTGTGTACTGTGCGCTGGAAACAACACACGGGATGCTATACGGCACCAAGGGCAAGGGGCTGAAGAACATCACCACCGGCACTGTCGTGCCCACCACCCATCCGGATATATACGATATCGAAGAAGGCCGTGACGGCACGCTTTATGTCGCCACCTACGGCGGAGGCGTGAACATCCTCCGGTGGAACGAAGCCAAACAACGATGGGAAGAACCGGTGGTGGTCGGTAACGGTATGAAAGTACGTGATATCGAGATTGTAGATGAGACCCTTTGGGGCGGAACGACCACCGGTGTGCTGCGCGTCGATATCAACTCGCTCGAATGCAAAGTGCTGCCGAGCTATGATATCCGCGCAATCTATTACAGTCAGGACAGACTATGGTTGGGTTCTTTCGGCGGCGGACTGATGACGCTTGATCCGAAGGATCCGAACCTGGAGATCACTTCGGTGGAGACATTCCACGATATCATCCTAAGTATGGCCGGCGACGGAAAGAACCTGTGGTTTGCGTCGGAGAGCGACATCGCCCAACTGAATTTAGAAACAGGATACCTCTATTACTACGATGCCTTAGCGGGTGAGAGCAACACCTATTTCACCGAAGCGGAAGCTCTCCGCACCTCGGACGGCACGATCCTATTCGGTTACTCCAACGGTTACTGCGCTTTCTCGCCCAACCGCATCCACCGCTCGACCTCCGTGCCTCAGATGCATATCACACATGTCGAAGTGCAGGATATCGAATATGACAGAGACTCGGTCACCATCGAAAACGGCAGTAACATCACCATCGAGTATGCGGCAATGGAGTATGTGGCACCGGAGAAAATCGTTTATTTCTACAAGATGGACGGCATAGACGATAACTGGAACTACGCCCAAGACATGCGCCGCGTGACCTATAACAATCTGAAACACGGCAAGTATATTTTCCATGTTCGTTCGACCAACCGCGAAGGAGGCGAAGTAGAGAACGAGAAGACACTTACTATCTTCGTTTCGCGCCCATGGTGGTTACAATGGTGGGCATGGCTGCTGTACGTTTGCGGCCTCCTCCTCATCATCGCCCTCATTGCGTACATCCTCAATATGTACAACTCCCTCCGCCGCAAAGTGCAGGTAGAGCAACAGGTAACGGATATCAAACTGCGGTTCTTCACCAATATCAGTCATGAACTCCGTACACCGCTGACCCTGATTGTAGGTCCGATAGAGAATATCCTGCAGACAGAGCGTATCAGTCCGAGTGTCCGCAGTCAGTTGGAGATCGTTCAGAGTAACAGTCAGCGCATGTTGCGCATGGTGAACCAACTGTTAGAGTTCCGCAAGGTGCAGAACCAGAAGATGAAACTCAAAGTGCAGAAGACCTTACTGAGCGAACTGGTGAACGAGACCTGCGCGAACTTCCAGAAAGAGGCGTACGACAAACATATCAACTTCACCATTGAGAACAAAGCCGAAGACTCGACCGTATGGGTGGACCGCGGACGTATGGACACGATCCTGTGGAACCTGCTGAGCAATGCGTTCAAGTTCACTCCGGCCGGCAAGAGTATCCGCGTCATCATTGACAGCAAACCCGGCTTCGTCACCCTCGCGGTACAGGACGAAGGTATCGGTATTCCTCCCGAGAAACGGAATATGCTCTTCGAGCGTTTCTCCAGCAATAACGAGCTGAACAACAACTCCACGGGCACCGGTATCGGTCTGAACCTGACCAAAGAGCTGGTGGATCTGCACCACGGACATATCGACGTGATGAGTGCCGTGCATGTAGGCACCACGATCACCATCCTGCTCCATACGGGCAAAGAGCATTTCGGACCGGAGACGGATTTCATTGACGAAGAGCCCATCCCTCAGATGCCGCCGATGGAGATGAGTCTGGAAGACAAACTGGACCAGCTGCAGAAAGAGGAACACGAGACAAATCTGACGCTGCTGGTGGTAGATGACAACAAAGATATGCGGCAATTCCTGGCGGGTATCTTCAACCGCGATTTCCATGTCGAAACCGCCGAAGACGGTGCCCAAGCCAAAAAGATTATCCACGACAAGCATATCGACATCGTCATCACCGATCTGATGATGCCCAACGTGGATGGGCTGGAACTGACTCAGTTCATCAAACAGAATCCGGAAACGGACCATATCCCGGTGATCCTGCTGACCGCCAAGACGGCCATCGAGAGTCGTCTGACCGCCATGCAATACGGCGCCGACGACTATGTAACCAAGCCGTTCGAGCCCGAGTACATGCGTGCGCGCGTTCAAAATATATTAAAGCAACGTACGCAGTTGGAGCAGAGCTTCCGCGAACGGTTGATGCGTCTGGAGTCCCGCAAGTCCGACGAAGCGCTGCCCGGTGACGGTTTCCTGGCCAAACTGCTCGGCGTGATGGACAAACAACTGGACAACAACACGCTGACTGTGGACGAACTGGTGGAAGAAATGGGCATGGGACGCACCGTCTTCTTCAACAAACTCAAGAGCATGACGGGCATGAGTCCGGTTGAGTTTATCCGTGAGATGCGTATCAAACGTGCCGCCCAAC
>JAFVHA010000030.1 GCA_017478035.1 Paludibacteraceae bacterium
GCGTCGGCGGGATCAATCGTAAAAGTGAAGGCATCCCGCATGTCGCGGCGACGAAGTATTTCTGCTGACTCTATCATAGATTGCTAATTATAGTACACAAAATCATAAAATCGGATGCAAAATTACAAAAAATCTTGCATATCTCAAAAAAAAAGAGTAATTTTGTGCGCTTTTTCGATGAGAAAGCGTAATATCGGCATGCCGGAATATCGGGATACCGGTCTTATTTTGGGTTTATTAACAAACAATACAATATTATGAAAGTTAAAGTAAGTAATGTAAATCAGCCTGTTTGGGTAGAATGCAATGTGCATGCGAATCTTCCTGCAGAGTTGAGTAAATTGCAAGAATTGGCGTACAATGTATGGTGGAGTTGGAACGGCGACGCGAAAGATCTGTTCCGTTATATTGACACCGAATTATGGCATCGCGCCAACTCAAACCCGATTGTGCTGCTGAATATCATCAGTTACGAGCGCATGGTGGAGTTGAGCAAAGACGAGGTATTCATGAAGCGTCTGAACCGCGTCTATGACGAGTTCCGCGCATACATGGACACGCCGAAAGACAAGAAAAAACCGACGATCGCCTATTTCTCGATGGAATACGGTTTGACGCACGTACTGAAGATCTATTCGGGCGGTCTGGGTATTCTCGCCGGCGACTATATCAAAGAGGCTTCAGACTGCAATATCGACATGACGGCTATCGGTTTCCTCTATCGTTACGGTTATTTCACACAGACCCTGAGTCCGGAAGGCCAGCAGATCGCCAATTATGAGGCGCAGAACTTCAGTAACCTGCCTATTTATCAGGTGCAGGACAAGGATGGCAATAACATGGTTATTGACGTTCCGTATCCGGGTCGCATGGTACATGCTTACCTCTGGCGAGTAGCCGTAGGTCGTATGAACCTCTATCTGTTAGACACTGATAATGAGCTGAATAGCGAGTGGGATCGCGAGATCACGCACCAGCTCTACGGCGGCGATTGGGAGAACCGAATCAAGCAGGAGATCATGCTCGGTATCGGTGGAATGCTCGCGCTGAAGAAACTGGGCATCAAGAAAGATGTATACCATTGCAACGAGGGTCACGCCGCGTTGATGGGCTTGCAGAGACTCGTGGACTTGGTACAGGAAGAGGGTCTGACCTTCAACCAGGCCAAGGAAGTGGTTCGCGCGAGCGGTCTGTACACCTGCCATACGCCGGTTCCTGCCGGTCACGACTATTTCGAAGAGGGCTTGTTCTACAAATACATGAACGAATATGCTCCGAAATTAGGTATCGAGTGGCACGACCTGATTGGTATGGGACGTACGAATCCGGACGACAACACCGAGAAATTCTCGATGTCCGTCTTCGCCCTGAATACCTGCCAGGAGGCTAACGGTGTAAGCTGGCTGCACGGCGAGGTTTCGAAGAAGATGTTCAGCCCCGTTTGGCCGGGTTATTTCCCCGAAGAACTGCATGTTGACTATGTCACCAACGGCGTACATATGCCTACTTGGGCAGCTTCGGATTGGAAGAAAGTATATAAGAAATACCTGCCGAAAGAATGGATGAGCGACCAGTCTAATCTGGAGATGTGGAAGCCGTACGCAGATATTCCGGATGCAGAGATCTGGGCAACGCGTATCGGTCTGAAGCGCAAGATGATGGATTATATCAAAGAGAAATTCCGTGAGGACTGGATGAAGAGCCAGGGTGATCCTGCCCGTATCGTTCGCGCGCTGAACGAGATGAAGCCGGAGAACCTGATTATCGGTTTCGGCCGTCGTTTCGCTACTTACAAACGTGCTCACCTGCTGTTCACCGACCTGGAGCGTCTGGATAAGTTGGTTAACAACCCGAACTATCCGGTTCAGTTCCTGTTCACAGGTAAGGCGCACCCGGCAGATGGCGGCGGACAAGGCCTGATCAAACGTATCATCGAGATCAGCCGAATGCCGCAGTTCCTCGGTAAGATTATCTTCCTGGAGAACTACGACATGCGTCTGGCGAAACGTCTTATCTCCGGTGTGGATATCTGGCTGAATACGCCTACCCGTCCGTTGGAGGCTTCCGGTACATCCGGCGAGAAAGCGCAGATGAACGGCGTGCTCAATTTCTCCGTCAAAGACGGTTGGTGGTACGAAGGATACGTAGAGGGCGCAGGATGGGCATTGACCGAGAAACGCACCTACGAGAACCAGGCGCACCAAGACCAATTGGATGCCGCTACGATCTATCAAATGCTTGAGAGTGAGATTATTCCGTTGTACTATGCAAAGAATTCCAAAGGCTATAGTCCGGAGTGGATCCAGTATATCAAGAACTCGGTTACCAAGATCACGCCGCGCTTCACGATGAAGCGTATGATGGATGACTATTTCGACAAGTTCTATAACAAACTGGCGAAACGTCATAATCTCTTGATTGCCGACAACTACAAGGTGGCCAAGGAGATCGCGGCATGGAAAGAGAACATGGTAGCTCACTGGGACGAGATCGAAGTAGTGAATGTGACCCAGCCGGAGAACATCAACAACCTCAACGTAGGTGACAAGTTCACCGTAGCCGTTGAGTTGGATACGAAGGGCCTGAACGACACCGGTATCGGCGTTGAGTTGGTAGCTATCCGTACTTCGACCCACAACAACGACAAACTCTACGAAGTAGAGCCGCTGAACCTCGTCAAGACGGTCGGCAGTCTGCTCTTCTTCGAGAACACCTACCAGTTGGACTATGCCGGAGGTATGAAATTCGGTCTGCGTATGTATCCGCAGAACGAGTTGCTGCCGCACCGTATGGACTTCTGCTACGTTCGTTGGATCTGATCAATCCTTTCGAATCATTGAATCATTGAATCTAAAAAGAGACTTTCGCGCAGAAAGTCTCTTTTTTTGTTGCAAAATGTAGAAAAATATTCTTTTTTTGTAAAAAAATTTGCATAATTCGAAAGATTGTAGTATTTTTGCAGCCCAAAATACGTGCGTGCGTATTGGACATGCATGCACATACGTACAATACCGTAATAAAAAACACAGAATAAAAGGACTTATCCACATGAAAACACGCTCCGTTTTAATCATCTTTTTCTGCTTGGCGGCTATCCATGCCAGCGCTCAGCTTTTCGTGTCTCAGGACAAGAGAGATGTTGCCTTCCAGGGTCAGCAGAGCTTCAAAAGCCCGCAAACGATGCGCACTGTCTCCAATTACGTCGGGACGGTATATACGCCGTTTGGATCGGAGGTTCCTTCCGACCAAAGCGGGATAGGCTCGAATAATGACGAAGGAGGTCAGCCGGGGCATATACGCAAAGGAAAGATCCTCGGACCGGATACCGATCCTGCAAACCAATCCCCGATTGGCGAGCCGTGGATCCTCCTCGCCTTCGCTGCACTGTTCGGAGGATTCATAGCCTGGAGAAAAAAGAATAGAAAACTAGAAATCTATAAACCAAATAACCATGACGAAAGTAAAAACACAAAAGATATGAACAATTTCTTTAAGAATCAGATGAATTACGACGGTCGAACGACGGTCGAACGACGGTCGAACAACGGTCAAAGCCAAGGTCACTATACCCTCGGCTTAACCAAACTGATCTTTACCCTCACCCTTCTCCTCACCCTCGCCGTGGGACAGATGTGGGCATGGTACGTACCGGGTACCATTAATGGCACCTATTGGGGCACTACTGATAATAACATGGGAAGCGATAATAGCATCACTTTCTATGCTGTTGCCGGAGGAACATACCAGTTCCAATTAACTAATGGTAGTAACTGGGGCGGAAACGGATGTATTCAAAGCGTCTCTGGTGTCACAAAGGGAACGAATGGAAGCAATGCGACCATCACATTTTCCGGAACGAAAGACATTACTATAACCGTAGTAGATGAAACTAACTGGAAAGTATCTGTTACAGCATCGGACCCAACGTACCACATTAAATACAATTGGTATTCATCAGGATGGTCTTGGGTTGAGCTCTCCCAGAATGGAGATGGCACTTATTCTTGTAATGGATTATATAGAGCCAACACAAAAGCCTTTGATTATATTAAAAGGTCTTCCGACTCTGATGATGGTATGAATTACAAGGATGGCACCTCTGGCGTCACTTTAACAAACTCGCCCGCGGGAGGCGATAATTGCGTCTTCACATTTAATCCTTCCGGTGCCACTCTTAATATTCATCGTTGTAATAAAGTCACAAAGACCAACTACATCTATTTTGACAATTCCGGCAACAACTTGCCTAATACCAATAAATACTTTGTGATAGGTCATGATAAACCGACGAAATATTCTAAGGTTTATAATAGTGTTTATTCCACTAATATTCCACATACCAAACTGGCGTATTGGAAAAATACTGCGGACTCATGGACAGATGCCACCTATTATGGATTTGTTAGTCCTACCTCCGATTGGAGTAACGGAGATTGGGGAAGCGATAATCTCAGCAATGGAGGGAAATACACTGCGGCATACACCAAAAAACAAGACTTAGCAAATGGCAAATATTACCTATTTGATACGAATGGTAGCGCAAGCAATGGAGCCACATTGTATGTTTCTGAAAAAAGTAGTTATTCTGATCTAAACAAAAACCAGTATGCCGTAAGAATAGTATTAGCTAAAGGTGCTTCCAGTTTTGCACGCAGCAGCAGTAATAGCATAGGCTCTGTTTCAATTGACGGATATTACCTTTCTGTTGCAGGAGGTTGTAGTTCTAATAGTGCAGACGTGGGAGCTAACGAGTCTAACAGCGTTCAAGCCGCTTATACTGGTGAACTTACGTACACTGCTTCGCCTGGATCGGGATATGTATTTGCCGGTTGGTACGACCTTGAGCCTACCACTTTAGGTTCTCAGACTCCTGTTTCCACGGACTTAACATACACATGCGATGCCCCAATTAATGCAAACTGGATGTTTGCCGGTTTTATTGAAGATACTCCACATGACGTAACTATCAGTTATCGTTGCATAAGTCCTTCTAAATCTATTCAAGATAATGCTGTGCGTGCCGTCGGAGAGTTAATAACGTCTTCTATTTCTGCGCCGGAAATTCCGGGTTATACCTTTAGTAGTTGGGAAGTAGGTAATGGTATTGATTATTCAACTAGCTCATTAACAGCAAATCCCATAGTGGTAAAAGCGAAAGCATCAGGCACATATACCATGACCGCCAAATATACCGAAGACCTGAGCAGTACGTATGTACTAAAAGGTGCTTTCGACAGTTGGGGAAGTGGTATTGCAATGAGCAAAAAGACCGGACACAGCGATGAAGATTGGGTTTATGCCACAAGATCATTTACCGGAAGCACCACTAAAACTGCTATCAAGATTTATGATGGTAATAGCAACTGGTATGGTAAGGCAAGCACGAATATCACAAAGACGCTCGGTTCGCTCACGAAAAGTGTAACAGGTCTGTCTTACGGAGGTGGAGACGAGAAAAATATGTATCTTGAACACCTTGTTACCGGAACATACGAAATTGGTTACAACACATCCACACACGAATTGGTTGTAACCTGGCCGGACGTCAATCAGATACAGATTACTTCCGGAGATGCAAGTTCCCCAACTACTGCAGGATATTATGACTTCGATGGCGTTTCCGGAACGGTATATTCAAAAGCATTTACATTTAGCAAGAATAAACGCTATTCCGCAAAAATCATATTCCATTCGGACTTCTATGCTTTCAACACAACTTCCGACATGACTATTAGCAATCATACGTCATGGCGCTTGTATGATACAGCTAATGGAGCAAACATTTGTAACGTATATTCTCCTGTAGCTGGTAGCTACACTTATCAATTTAATAGCAACGACGGAGGAGAGACAAAACTTACCGTTGTATATCCGACCGCATACACTATCACATTCGGCGCGGGTACAATCAATGGTAGTAATTCGGCTATTAGCGTCACAGCAAGCCCGACTTTCTCAAGCGGCGACTATGTACTAAAAACGACGGCAGTAACCTTCAAAAAGGGCACTACCAAAGCCGGATATACGTGGAAAGGATGGTATAGTAATGCCGGTGGTTCCGGTACACTGCACTCTTCTACAGACGGTAACTGGACAAGTGTCGCAAACACGCGTACGGGGAACATAAGCGTATATGCATGTTACAATTTGGTAAATTATACTATCACGTACAACCTCAACGGCGGAAGCAACCCAGGTGGTGCTCCCACAAGTTTTACAGTAGAGAGTGCTACTATAACGCTCCCGACTCCAAGTAAAACGGGTTACACGTTCAACGGTTGGTATACGAATAGTTCATTCACAGGAGATGCCGTCACGCAAATTGCTAAAGGCTCTTACGGCAACAAAGAATACTGGGCTAAGTGGACACCGATCACCTATAGCATTCATTTCAATGGTAACGGAAACACGAGCGGTTCAATGAGCAATCAGACAGGTATAACGTACGACTCGGAGACCACTCTGACTGCTAATGCATTTGTTAAGATTGGTTATAACTTTGCCGGATGGGCAACTACGGCTGATGGCCCTGTTGTTCGCGTTGATGGAGCTGCTCATGGTAATTTGTCTTCTACTCAAGGAGCAACAGTCCAATTATACGCAAAATGGACTCCGAAAACATGCACCGTCTCGTTTAGTCAAAGCGGAGAAGGTTATGGTTCCGGCGGACAATCCACGACAAAGACAGCTACTTATGATGCAGCCATGCCTACTCCGATTACTTGTCCTACTGCAGCCAACGGCTACGCCTTTATGGGATACTTTGGTGCGGCGAACGGAGAAGGCACGCAATACTATAACGCAGATGGTACTAGTGCTCATAACTGGGACCAAGAGGGTGCCACGGCAACGCTATACGCTTATTTCAAGAAAGCAGAGATAACCGTCGCTATTGATCAATCTGTCTTTGAGCCGGTTGCAGCAGGTGGTTCCAGTTGGGTACAAGCCACTCCGACCGTAGAACCGGAACCTGTTGGTCCTGTAAAGATTTGCTGGGCGCTGTTATACGATGACGAGAACCCTGTTCCCGCAGGACACGATCCAGTAGTCGTTAGCGGCAATGTAGTGAAATTCAACCTGGCCGGACTTGCTGCCGGTAGTTACCGCATTCGCGCAACACTCCGCACCGGTTCATCGTGCGATGGAGGCACACTCCTCAGCACATTCGATAAGTCAGTTACGATTGCCAATGAGTTTACTGTCTCCGTTAAGTATATGTGCGGTACAGAGGAAATCAAAGCCTCTACTACCACTCCTGGTAAAGCGACAGAATGGACATCGATCGACGCACCGGATATCTTTGGCTATACCTTTAGCACGTGGGATCTTGGCGACGGAGGTATCACAAAACACGAAAGCGATGCCTTGACTAAAAAGACTGGTTTCCGCTTCAAAGCCTCGTATAATGGCACTTTGACTGCCAAGTATAATAAGAATAAATATATCTATTTGGATCTGTCGCAGACTTTCGGCTCCGGAAAGTGGAGTAATCCTTACTGTTACTTATACAATAGTGATGGTTATTGGGATAATACTCATGGAGCCGGTGCTACGGGTGGTAACTGTGTTAAAAAAGGCGCAATGACCCAAATAACAGGAACCGATATTTGGTATTTCGACTATTCTGATGCATCTGCTTTCATCGCCGCAGGAAATAATGGAAAATTAGCCTTTACATGGGGAAATCACATGACTCAAGCCAATTTCGGCAATGTAGATGCTATCTATCGCACCGACTTCAGCGAAGGTACTCCACTCTTTATCCCGGCAGTGGGTCAGAATAAAGAAGACATGTCTACCACATGTTGTGGAACCGGTCACTACTATAGCAAAGGTTATTGGACCAATTACACCGGCTCGAAGACTGGCTATACGCTGCTCATCTACAACAGTAGTGACGTGGAGATTAAGAGGATACCTTTCACTTCTGTCTCCAATGACATGCGCATGACAATGAAGGCGACAGTAGATCTGGAAGCTACTACGACTTACAAGGTGGAAATTCTCCGTGATAACGGACATTACTACAAGAATAACGCTGAAAGAAATTACGGCAACAGTCAAACCAATTGGGAATATCGAGAAGATTTGGCTAAAGGAAATTTAGTTACTACCGCCGCAGGAGATTATGTCTTCACCTTGAGTTATACAGATTATAATAACAACAAGACTTTCCATATCCGTATGAAAGTGGACTATCCTGCCGCTGTGAATGACTTCCAAGTGATGTATAATGATAATGCCACTTGGTCGTTAGGGACTGCGCACGGAAGTGGATGGCGTCACCCGTCGCGTATGATTAAGGCGCGCGCAAATGGTGTAGATACGATTTCTTTCTTCGTTGCAAAAACCAATTCGCCGAAACTATATGCACGAAAGGTTACTAATGCCAGTTCAATGACGTGGGCAAGCCTGAATATTGCGGGCGCAGAAAGCATGAACCTCAGCGTTGACAGTTCTGCTGTATATAATTTCAAAGTGACGCAAGGATCCGCAGGAGTTATCTCTTCCATAGAGAATATCGGTGCGTACACTGGCGAATACTACATCCGTTGCGATGCAATGAATAGTAAATGGGATAACTACACCTCTGATAACGATCACCGAATGACCTATTCATCCTTCTCGGAGAGTGATGCGAACGCCTTCGGCGAGAAGTTCAGTCACTACAAAGCTAAATGGTGTAAGTACGGCAAGAACGTCAAGTTCGTCATCGCAAACGACTATAGCCCATGTATCTCGGATACATTAACGCAAGACGTTCCTAATACCTACAACAATATTGATGATTATGGATTCTTGAAAAACGATGGCACAGTAGAAGAGACCCAAAATATCTACAGCGCAAATATCCGCTTTATGTGGAATCGCAAGACGAACAAGATCAGTCGTGCGTATGTAGCATCGTCAACCAACCCGGAACGCCTATTCCTTGTCCTTCGCGGTAATTATGCCATCAAAAGTATAGACAACGAGGATATGGAAGACGAAGGCACCGGCATCCCGAGCGTTATATTGCGAGATGACCAGAACTGGATGTACGAAGAGATTTTGTACATCAAACCTAACACACGGTTTAAACTATACGCTTGCTATGCGCAGGGAACAGCCAGTCCAAATGGAGCGCAGTATTTCCGCGGCTCATATAATGGCAATGCTTTCTCCGGTGACCCCGGAGTAGATAGCGACAACTCAGTAGTATTGATTGGCGGTGATGGAGGTTACCAAAAGGCACGTGTGCTGTATGACTTCAAAACTAACCGTCTGATATGTGCTTGGTTACCAAGTAACGAAGCTGTTAGTGGAGATTTAAAAATCAACTCTGATGTCATGATTATTCGCGAGCACCAGGAAGCGGCTCAATATATCACGTTTGCGAATGGTGACAGTAAACTCTCCGGAGTGAAGACTGTATATGGCGTAATGAAGTTCAACCGATGGGTATTGAATAACCGCAAATCATCAGGAAATGATCATGGACCATTGGAGGTAGGCGATCAGAAGTCCGAATTTGAGCGCTCGCTGTACTTTATCTCATTCCCGTTCGATGTACGCGTCAGTGATATTTTCGGCTTCGGACATTATTGGGACGAGTGGTACCTCGAATACTACGATGGTCTTACTCGTGCGAAGAACGGTTTCTGGATTGACTCGCCGCCTAACTGGAAATATGTAACGCCGGAAATGGCTACGAACTACGTTCTTAAAGCCAATGAAGGCTATATCTTAGGTCTGGATTTGGAATACATGCCATATAATAATGAAGAATTCTGGGCGCATGACATCGAGACGATAGAACTCTTCTTCCCATCCACGGCAGAATTGGCCACATTAAAACAGACAACATGTACCATTCCTGCACTTAGCAGCGACTATAAGTGTACGATTAATCGTACCGGAGAAGACGGCGACCGCCGCGTGAAGGATAGCTACTGGCGCTGTATCGGTACGCCGAGTTTGAATCTCTACAACACGGCTGTTACAGATGGAAGCGGTAATGCGATTTCTTGGAAGACAGACTACACATGGCACGCAGATGAGCGCGAGTTCCCATTCATCTACATGTGGAATAAAACGGACAACACCTTGACACCGCAATTAACCAGTACGTTCAACTTCCTCCCGATGCACTCGTATCTGGTACAGAACGGCGGACAGATTGTATGGACGAACGTTAGTGCGAAACCGTCTTCTATCGTAGCACGTAACGCAGACGACACTCCGGCTATGAGTTACAACTGGCGTCTGGCATTGATAAGTGATACGACACTGATCGACCAAACCTACGTGCGTATGAACAACCTTGAGCAAGTAACCGACACCTTCGACTTCGGACAGGATATGTCGAAAGAATTCAATGCATACCGCAGCGATATCTACACGAAGATCGGATACGAGCGCGTGGCAGCGAATAGCATGCCGCTGAATACCGAAACCACTACAATCGTGCCTGTCGGTATTAAGGTTTACAAGGCCGGCGAGTTCAAACTCGCGATGCCGGATGGTACAGACGGTATCGGTATAACGCTTGTGGATAGCGAAACCGGTATCCGGACGCAGCTTGGCGCATTGGATTATACCGTAACGCTGGACAAGGGCACCTATGATGAGCGCTTCTATCTGGAGATTTCGCCGATTCACAATACGCCGACAGGCATGGAGAATGGTGGTTCAATCAAGGGTGAGAATGGTGTACGCAAGGTCATCATTGATCAGAACATGTATATCATCCGGGACGGAAAGATGTACAATGTACAAGGAGCACGTTGCAATTGAAAATCGAAAATTGGAGATTGAAAATTGTAAAAAAAAGAGAAAAATCCCACTTACATTTGCGTATGTGGGATTTTTTGTGTACCTTTGCAGCCGCAAAGGTTTGAAACGAATATAGCGCTATGCTGATAAACATTCTGAAATCGAAGATACACCGTGTACAGGTGACGGAGGCGAACTTGGATTACGTCGGCTCCATCACCATTGACGAGGCACTCATGGAAGCCGCTAACATCTATGCCGGAGAGCGGGTACAAGTAGTGGATAACAACAACGGCGCACGCCTGGAGACCTATGTCATTCCCGGACGGCGCGGATCCGGTTGTATATGCATCAACGGCGCTGCCGCGCATCTGGTAAAGGTAGGTGACACGGTAATCATCATGGCGTACGCTATGATGTCCCCCGACGAAGCCCGTACCTTCAAACCCTCCATCGTCTTCCCCACGAATAATAAACTAGAGTTCTAAAGCTCTAGGAATCTAGATATCTAGTTACATGGCATTCTTTGAATTAAAAGCGGGAAAGAGCGGCGTGGGGCCGAGAGCGGGAGTGATACACACCGATCACGGTGATATCCTCACGCCGATATTTATGCCGGTGGGTACCGTAGGCACGGTGAAAGGCGTGCAGCGGAAGGAATTGGAGGAAGATATCAAGGCACAGATCATTCTCGGCAACACCTATCATCTTTTCCTGCGCCCGGGCACGGAGATACTGCATCAGGCCGGCGGCTTGCACCGGTTCGAAGGATGGACACGGCCTATACTGACCGACAGCGGCGGTTTTCAGGTCTTCAGCCTGACCGACATCCGCAAGATGACGGAAGAGGGCGTACGGTTCAGCAGTCATATCGACGGCCGCAAACTGCTCTTCACGCCGGAGAACGTGATGGATATCGAGCGCGAGATTGGCGCAGATATCATGATGGCGTTCGACGAGTGCTGCCCCGGTACAGCGGATAAGAGATATGCCAAGGACTCGATGGACCGCACGCACAGATGGCTCGACCGCTGTATTGAGCGGTTCGACGGCA
>JAFVHA010000078.1 GCA_017478035.1 Paludibacteraceae bacterium
AGAAGTTCAAAAATGGCACGCGGCTCTTGATGGTAGCGAGGTGTGCTACTCCGGCGAGGTCCATTACCTCTTGTACGGAAGCCTCAGCGAGCATAGCGAAGCCGGTCTGGCGGCACGCCATGACATCCTGGTGGTCACCGAAGATACAGAGCACGTGGCTTGCCAGCGTACGAGCCGATACATGGAAGACAGACGGGATGAGCTCACCGGCAATCTTGTACATGTTCGGGATCATCAGCAGCAGACCCTGCGAAGCGGTGAAAGTGGTGGTGAGCGCACCTGCGTTCAGCGAACCGTGAACAGCACCTGCGGCACCTGCCTCAGACTGCATCTCCTGCACGAGAACGGTCTCACCGAAGAGGTTCTTGCGACCTGCGGCTGCCCACTCGTCCACGTTCTCCGCCATCGGAGACGACGGCGTAATAGGATAGATAGCAGCTACCTCGGTGAACATGTAAGCCACATGCGCTGCAGCTGCGTTACCATCCATGGTCATAAATTTTTTCTCTTTTGCCATAAGAATGATTTAATTATTTGTTATTTGTGATTTTGTTGTTTGTTAGCAGGGTTAGGATACTAGGGGCCTAGGATTCTAAGGTTCTAGTAGAGGAATCCCAGGAGCCAGAGGGGGATCTGGTTTCCGCGACCGGTTTCGAGTTCGCCTACAGCGGTAGGACGAATGGTATCACGGCTGGAGGCTTTCTCCTTGACGTCGAAATAATACTTGCCATCAACGATGAACATCGCGGAACGGTCGGTGGCATTCACCTTATGCGAGCCATGCACGAGCGTATAGAAACAGGTCTCGTACAGGTCAATAGGTGTAGCCTTACGGATGAAATTCATTCGCTGCAGGTTGGTATTGTGCATATAGACACGAGTCGGCTTCATCGGGAAGGTCTTGTTCTCCGGGTAAAGGAGGTTGATGAGTCGCGAGTCCTTGAGGTACTTGATATAGTTCATCGTGGTCGCCCGGCTGAGTCCGATCTCGTCGGATATATTGCTTACGTTGAGTGCACACGGCGTCTCTTGCATCAGTATATACAGCAGTTTGCGCAGTTTATGCAAACAAGCCACATCAATCTGCTTGATCATCAGTACGTCCACCTCCAACTGGCTGTTCATCACCTTCAGCAGCGCCGCTTCGAATGATTTGGACTCCAGATACGAAGGATAGAATCCGTGATCGAGGTATGACTTGAAGTACTCAAGCGGCTGCACTCTCTCGCTTATCTCGCGCGAGATAGAGGCATGGCGCGTGATAATCTCGTCAAGCGTATAGGAACGGAAGCGCAAACCGGTCTGTAGATTCAGATACTCTCTAAAAGAGAAACCTCGCAGGTTATAGGTCTTCACGATGCCCTTGAGATCGTTATTATCTTCATCAATAGACATGACGGGGGTGGCGCAGAAGATGATATGCAGGTCCTTGAAACGCGTGTAGCAGCGCTTGAGTTCGCGTGACCAGTTGGGATATTTGAACAGTTGGTCAAGGAACAGGTACTTACCGCCGCTCTTGGCGAACGCTCCGGCCAACTCCAGGAGGGTATGCTCCGTGAAGAAGAAATCATTGAAGCTAACGTACAAGCACGGACGTATGTCCTTGTTGGATTTCTTCGGGCGACGTCTTCCTTTCTGCTCCGGTTCCGGCGCGTTTAACCATTCGGTCTCAATCTCCTTCACACGAGACAACAGAAAATCGGTCTTCCCTACTCCACGTCCGCCTTTGATAGCAATAAGCCGGTCGTCCCAATTGATCTCATCCATCAGCAGACGACGGATGGGCATGAATGAATGAGCGACCAAATAGTCGTGGATCCTGAAGAATGCGTTTAACATGGCTTCCTGCTGCTCTCTCAACTGCTCTTTCAGCAGTTCCTCCTCCGTCATCTCCGGCTTGTTCGCCAGTTCCTCTGCAGCATTGATAATAGGTTCTTTTTTCTCCATTTTTCCTAAAATTTTGAAAATTTGGCGCAAAATTACAAAAAATAATTGGTATTTGCAAGGTTTAGCTTACATTTTTTACTAAAAAATGAAGGACTACGTGCGTAATCCTTCAATTTTCCACATTTTTCGTTAAAAAATGCACCTTTTAGAGGCTGATAGCTCCGGTCGGGCACACATCAGCGCACGTACCGCACTCAGCGCAAACCTCGGGATCAATCGAATAGTGCTCCTCACCCTCGTGGATAGCACCCAGCGGGCATTCGTCAATACAAGTACCGCAAGCAATGCAGTCGTTTGAAATTTTGTAAGCCATGATTATAATGATTTAATGATTTAATGTTTTAATGTTTTAATGTTTTAATGTTTTAATGATTCAATGTTAAATCCGCTGCAAAGGTACAACTTTTTTTTGAAAGTACCAAATAATTGGGAGAAAAAATTAAAAATTAAGAAAAATCATTTCTTCTTTTTTACCGTTGCGAGAGCGGCTAACAATTGGGCATTGGGACCGGTTAATCCTTTGTCTGTCAGTCCTTTACGCTTGGCATAAGTGGTCCAGTCTTTGGCTCCTCCGGACGAAACCGGCATCCCCAATTGCAGGTAGTGGCAATAAGCGATAGCCAGAGCGTCCGTGGCATCCAGTTTCTTCGGCATTTCTTCGTCCGGGATATGCATGAAGCGCTGCAACATGCCTGCCACCTGTTCCTTGGACGAATGTCCGTTTCCCGTAATCGCCATCTTGATTTTCATCGGCGAGTACTCGTAAATCGGCACATCCTTGCTGAGCGCCGCGGCGATGGCCACACCTTGAGCATGCACGATCTTAATCATCGTTTGCGGGTTTTTGTCCACAAACTGCGTCTCAATCGCGAGGCAGGAAGGCTTGTATTTGTCAATCAGTTCCTGCAGGAAGAAAAACTCCTTCTGCAATCGCGGATACTGGCCTTCGAGTTTATGCACGTCATAGGCTCCAAACTCCAGAATATCAACCTGTTGCCCCACTGTATGAAGCAATGCATATCCCATGAACAGCGTACCCGGATCGACGCCAAGAATGATATGTTCGGACCGATTATGATCGATCATAGATGATTTATGATTTATGATTGATCATTGATGATTTTCATCGTCCCGCTCGTGGTTTCTGATGAAGCCGCGGATGATAACAACGATGGCTCCGGCTATGAGCACATAATCTGCCCATGGCTCGATCTTAGCCACACTCAATGCTGCACCCGCAGCCAAAATGACCAAGCCGATAATTAATATGATAGATGATAAGCGCATATCAGATTTATGATTTATGATTTATTCTTCGTCTACTAAGTAGATATCCTCTTCGGGAGTGTGCATAAAATATTGTTCGCGCGCATAACGCTCCAGGCTGTCAGGATTTTGGAGCATTTGGATCTCGCGCTGTGCTTTCTCAGCGCCTTCCAGATACATATCGCGTTGCTCCTCATAATGGCGAATCTCACGATGACGATGGATAAAATGAAGCAAGCTCTGGTCGCCCACAAAGAGGAAAACCACCAGAAAAGCAAGAATAGTAATGACATATTTGCCCCATTTACGTATCTTGATCGTTGTCCAAAAGTCCGAAAAAGTCATTGTTTCTTCAAAATTTTGCGCAAAGTTACGAAAAAACTTGCATATATGCAAATTTTTATGTACTTTTGTAGCCGATTTAATATTATACAGAAATGAAAACACGCTTTTCGCTCTTATTACTCGCTGTTTTTGTAGCCGGTTTTACCCATGCTATAGATACTATCCGCGTTAGTGATCCGCAAACTTGGACCACGCAGGAATTGCAACCATATGTAGGAAAAACGGTCGTCTTCAGTGTGCCGATGGTGGTATGCTCAAACTATAACGGATATACGGTTTCCACGCGACGTTTATTTATGCCAACCAACCAAGTGCTTCCGAAAACAAAAGACAAAGACAGTTACAATGCTATTGTCAGTTTGAATAGTGGGGGAGAATTGGACATTACCAATATCGTCGGCTATCACCGCTGTGGAGAGAAAATTTATAACCTGAAAGCCAAAGTCAATTCCGCGCAGGAAATCCAGTTCATTGACGGCCAATGGCATGGAAACACCCGCGCTGACATGGAAAAAGCGAATATTCATCAGATGGTAGGCGTTGACGACAACGAATGTCCGGAGTGTTTAGTAGTTTGTGCCTATAATATTGAAAACTACGATGGTTCATCCATCAACAAACGAACCAAAATCGGTTTAGCGCTAAAAATCATAAATGCGGATATTTATGGTTTTATAGAAATGAAAACGGAAAAAGGAAGAAGTGCCATTATTCAGGATTTGAATGACTTATGTCCTTCCAGAAATTATACCATTTGTAAAGAAAAAGTAGGACAAGGAGATGGTCAAACGGTGGCCTTCGTCTATGACAGCAGGAAAATCAAACATTTAGGAGATATTCAATACAATAATACACGTACCCAGAACCGTAAGAAAATGGCATGCTTTGAGCAGCTTTCCAACGGAGAACGTTTTATCTTCTCGGTGAACCATTTCAAAGCCAAACTGAGTGGCGGAACAGGAGGCAATGCCGATATGGGAGATGGTCAAAGTTATTGGAATGCAGATCGTGTGGAAGAGGCTCAATCGGTTTTGGAAAAATATCGTAGATGGAGCGCTGAGATTAACGAAAAAGATGTGCTCATCATGGGCGACCTCAATGCGAACGGAAAAGAAGACCCCATTACTACTCTTACCGGAAGTGGTATGATTGATTTGCATCGTGCATTCCACGCTGACTCCAGTTATAGTTATTCGTTTAGCGACAAGCTATATAACTACCAGCAATTAGCCGGCTATCTGGATCATGCCCTCTGCAACACGACATTGCGGCCACAAATAACAGGAATGACGGCGTTTCATATCAATTCCGATGAAAAATCAAATAACGACCAAACAATGTTCCGCGGTTCGGACCATGACCCGGTAGTAGTTGGTTTGAAGCTGGACGGCAGTATGGAATATAATAGCGACCCGAAACTGAATACCGAAGATATCATCTCCGGGAACGCCCGCCAATTGATTATCCGCGATGCCGTGAAAGACGGGCAACGGAGTTTCTATGCCATATACAATATCGAAGGCCACCTCATAGACCGTCAGGAAATCACCCACGAGTCACAGAACGCAGATCTTCCTTCTGCACCCGGCATATACATCGTTTATGTGTACTACAACGGGAACGTATATCCGTATAAGATGATTGTTCGATGATGGACCTCTTCAGCGAAATAGAAGAACCGGAGCGCGAGGAGTTAACGGCTCTGCGCAAGGAATTGGAGGAGGCGAATTATAAGTACTATGTACTTAATATGCCTACTCTGTCTGACCGTGAGTTCGACGAGAAGATGCATCGGTTACAAGAACTGGAGGCGATGTTTCCGGATATGTATGATGCTAAATCACCTACCCAACACGTGGGGTCTGATTTAGCGGTTACGGGTTACGGGTTACGGGTTACGGGAAATAAATTTGAGACGGTCAAGCACAAGTATCCGATGTTGTCGTTGGCAAACAGTTATTCGCGCGAAGAGATTGAAGACTGGGTACGCAAGTTGCCTTCGAATGTCGAAATAGTATGCGAGTTGAAGTATGACGGACTGAGTATCAGCCTTTGGTACGAACACGGCACGCTCGTCAGAGCACTCACACGAGGCGACGGACAACAAGGTGACGACGTCATTGACAACATCAAAACGATACCGTCTATCCCATGGAAGATTGAGCGGGACGATGTGCCGGATTTCTTTGAACTGCGCGGTGAGGTATTGTTACCTTGGGAACGATTTGAAGCACTCAATAAAGAACGCGAGGAACAGGAAGAACCGCTTTTTGCTAATCCTCGTAACGCCGCTTCAGGAACGCTCAAACTGCAAGACCCGCGGGAAGTGGCACGACGCGGACTGGATGCATATCTTTATTATATGTTAGGCGAGAACCTGCCGGGCACGACGCATTTCGAACGGTTGGAGACAGCCAAGACATGGGGATTCCATATATCCGACGCTATCAAGGTGTGCAAGAATGTGGACGAGGTGATGGCGTATATCGCCTATTGGGACACGGAGCGCAAGAACCTGCCGGTTGCGACAGACGGCATTGTGCTGAAGGTCAATAATCTGGCGCAGCAGGAAGAACTGGGATTCACGGCCAAGACACCTCGTTGGGCCATCGCCTATAAGTTCCCGGCGGAGAAGCAGTTGACGCTGCTCAAGGAGATTACGTACCAAGTGGGCAGAACCGGTGTCGTCACGCCGGTTGCGAACCTCGAGCCGGTACAGTTGAGCGGCACCATGGTTCAACGCGCCACGCTGCATAATGAGGATTTCATCAAGTCCCTCGATATCCGTCCCGGCGATAAAGTGTGGGTGGAGAAAGGCGGAGAGATCATACCGAAGATTGTCGGTCGTGCCGACCGAGAAGGATTAGAGGTTAGTGGATTAGAGGTTAGTGGTTTTCCGACTCATTGTCCGGAGTGCGGGGCGGAATTAGTGCGTGTAGAAGGAGAGGCGGCTTGGCGGTGCCCGAATGAGGCAGGTTGTCCGCCGCAGATTAAAGGAAAGATTGAGCATTTCGTCTCGCGCAAGGCCATGAATATCGACGGCTTAGGTGAAGAAACGATTGACCTGCTCTACCGTCAGGGACTGCTGCATACTATCGCCGATATCTACGACTTGAAGATCGAAGACATCGCCGCACAGGAACGGCTCGGCGAGAAGTCCGCGCAGAACATACTTGCCGGTATCGAGGCTTCGAAACAAGTGCCGTGGGCGCGTGTACTCTTTGCACTCGGAATACGCATGGTAGGCGAGACTACCGCCAAGAAAATTGCCAAACGCTACAATACGATTGACACGCTGCAATGGGCGACGGCAGAACAACTATGCGCTATCGAAGATGTGGGTCCGCAGATTGCAGAGAATATCGTCAAATATTTCGAAGACATTCGCAATCTCGAGATTCTGGATCGGCTTCGCCAAGCAGGACTGCAGATGGAAGGAGAAGCAGAAGCAGAGCCGACAAGCGACAAGTTAGCAGGCTTTTCGATTGTTATCTCGGGCACCTTTAGCCAACACAGCCGCGACGAGTACAAAGCAATCATTGAGCAGAACGGAGGTAAGAACGTAGGCTCAGTCAGCAAAAAAACTTCGTTCATCTTAGCCGGTGAGAACATGGGTCCCGAGAAACGCAAGAAAGCGGAAGAACTCGGCGTTAAATTGGTAAGCGAAGAAGAATTCCTTGGAATGATAGAATGATAAAATGATGGAATGATGAAGTTCAAACAACGTATATTTAATTATTTGCAAGGTAAGCAACCGGCCCGTAATCCGCGCTTCCCGCATTTGGACCAACCGCTGAAGATGCTTATCATTTACGAAAGCGACTTGCTGGAGCGCAATGACAGCATCAAGACCATCCGGCAGGACCTGCTACGCCGTCAGATGGATGTGACCATGTGGGGCTATGTAGAGAAGAAAGAGATACAAACGCTCATATTACCGCAGAGCCGTATTCTCGGTGTGAACGACTATAACCTGTTCGGCAAACCCAAGGAGCATGTGCTCACGGACTTGCAAGTGGAGCACTATGACCTGCTGATTGACTTGACGAATCGGCCTATGCTGCCGCTTCGTTATCTCGCCATGTACGCGAAAGCCGATTTCAAAGTGGGCCTTAACCTCGGTGAAGGAATACACGATATGTTGATCTCCCTACCCGACCTGGATACTGAGCAAGCCAAGCCGGAAGTCACATGGCTGTACGACCAATTGATGCGCTATCTGACAACGATCAAGTCAATGGATTAGTTGAGAGTTGAAAGTTTAAAGTTTAGAGAAGTGAAAGAGTATAAAGTGGATAGTTTATATGGTCTTGGCACAGCGCTTATCACGCCGTTCAATGCAGACGGACAGGTGGATTATGAGGCTCTTGCACGTTTGTTGGACACCCAACTGACAGGTTTCGTGGACTATATCGTTGTTCTCGGTACCACCGGCGAAGCAGCCACGCTCACAGAGAAAGAGCGCGAACAAGTGCGCCGGTTTATTGTGGACTACGTCACCCGTAAGCCCTCACCCGTAACCCGTCAACCTTTACCACTCGTCCTCGGCGTCGGCGGTAATTGTACGGCGGCTGTATGCGAGAGTTTGCGCACAATGGATTTATCCGGTTTTTGCGCTATTCTGAGTGTTTGTCCGTACTACAACAAGCCGAATCAGGAAGGTCTGTATCAGCATTTCTGCAAAGTTGCGGAAGCGAGTCCTATTCCTATTATACTATATAACGTACCCGGGCGCACGGGCGTGAACCTGTTGCCGGAAACGGTTATGCGGATTTATAAAGCACACCCCGACAAGATTTGCGGCATCAAAGAAGCAAGCGGTAATCTGGAGCAGATCAAGCGATTAATCGCTTTGAGCCAAGAGTCAAGAGTCAAGAGTCAAGAGCCCCTTCTTGTCATCAGCGGCGATGATGGTATCGCTTGCGAGGTCATGGAAGCCGGTGGAGTGGGACTGATTAGTGTGGCAAGCAATGCTTATCCTGAGGATTTTTGGCATATCGTACATGAAAAGGACCAAGCCAAACAGGATAAATACAAGGAAATGATTCGCCTGCTGTTTGCCGAAGGCAATCCTGTGGGCATCAAAGCCGTGTTGGCCCAGAAAGGTATCATTCAAAACTACTTACGACTTCCGTTAGTTCCGGCAAGCAAAGAACTCAACAAAGAGATAGAAAAAGAGCTCGCGTAATTGCGAGCTCTTGGTTTGTAAGAACATCTAGCTAGATGAATCCGTCTTACTTGGCTTTCTCTGCTTTCTTTTTCGCCTGGTCAACGACAGCTTTGAAAGCTTTCGGTTGGTTCATAGCGAGATCGGCAAGCGCCTTGCGGTTGATGACGATACCTGCGTTCTTGAGAGCACCCATCAACTGGCTGTAGCTCAGACCTTCGAGGCGAGCAGCGGCGTTGATACGTTGAATCCACAGAGCGCGGAACGTACGTTTTTTGTTCTTACGATCGCGGTAAGCATACTGCAAACCTTTCTCCCATGTGTTCTTTGCTACGGTCCATACATTAGCACGACCACCAAAGTTACCACGGGTGAGCGACATGATCTTCTTGCGACGGTTGCGCGAAGCAACGTGATTTACTGATCTTGGCATTTCTCTTGTCCTTTCACTTTAATGGTTAGTACTTAACGAAGCAGAAGCATCTCACGGATGGAGCGCATGTTCGTCTGATCTACGATAGCAACATGAGTCAAGTTGCGTTTTTGCTTTTTAGTCTTCTTCGTCAGAATGTGACTTTTGTAAGCGTGCTTACGCTTGATTTTACCGGTTCCGGTAAGCGTAAAACGCTTTTTTGCACCGGAGTTCGTTTTTACCTTTGGCATTTTGTAATAAAATATTTAATTGTTAATAATTCGTCCGATAGGCAGCCATCGCGCTCAATCCCCTCGTACACGAGCTCAAGCACAGCTTGGCTAAAGGTACTCGGGGTTGCTCGCTCTCCCCATCGCAAACACTTACGTTGGTTTACGCTGGGGGCCCCGAAACATTGGGCGCCGAAGTTAAAGGTAGGCCTTCGGGCGGTTGTTTATGTCGTGACACTCTCGACTTTACCTCGTGATACTCTCGATCCGATTCTCTCTCGTTAGTGTCTCGTTAGTCTGATTTGGCTATTACCCCTTACTACTCTTGGGGCTCAAGTTGAGGAACATCCTCTTGCCTTCCAGGTTCGGCACATTATCCGCTTTGCCGTATTCTTCCAGGTCCGCCGCAAAACGTGCCAGAAGCAGTTCTCCTTGCTCCTTAAATACAATGCTTCGTCCGCGGAAGAAGACATAGGCTTTCACTTTGTTGCCTTCTTTGAGGAACTCCTGCGCATGTTTGAGCTTGAAGTTATAGTCGTGATCGTCGGTTTGCGGACCGAAACGGATCTCCTTCACCTCCTGCTTCTTCTGGTTGGCTTTCGCCTCTTTCTGCTTTTTCTTCTGCGCGTAGAGGAACTTCTGATAGTCGATGATGCGGCAAACCGGCGGATTCGCCGTGGCAGCTATCTCGACCAAGTCGAGGTTCATCTCATCAGCCATATGCATGGCTTGTTGGAACGAGTAGATTCCTTGCTCTACATTGTCGCCCACAAGGCGAACTTGCTGGACACCGCGTATCTTGTCATTAATCCGATGCGGGTCCTCTTTAATAACGCGACCACCGCGTGGTCTGGGAGGAATAGTTGCTATGTTTTTAACTTTTAATGGTTAATAAAATGTTGCTTCACGCGCGGGCACAATTTGCCCTACCATCGAAAAAGCGGACAAAATTACAACTATTTTTTCAATTACACAAGTTTTTTTTCAAAAAAAATTAATTTTGCTCACTATACTTGATGTTTTTATAGAGTAAACTCTATTTTTCAAAAAAAGTTGCTCATAAATTTGCACAATTCAAAAAAATGTTGTACCTTTGTAGCCGATTTTGACGTAATGTGTAAAAACCGTAAAATTTAGATACAATGAAAAAGTACTTTTTTATCGCTTCCATGCTCATCGCAATGGTGATGGTAAGTTGCAAGGAGAACCCGTACATCAACGCTCCCGGAGACAATAGTAAGAACTATGACTCCATTCCGGTATTCAAGGCTGATACCAACGGTATCGAGGTTGATGTGGACAGCGCTTACGTGATCGGCAGCAAGTTAACGAACGGCGCTTCGACGGCGGAGACCTACAAGCTCGTAGGAACGATCAGCAGCATCCTGACCAACATGGATGACGTGCCGAGCAAATACACGAACGTCAATTTCGACATTAACGACGGCGGCAAGAAGTCATTGCGCTGCCAATATACGAACAGCATCAACAACATGCCGTTCAAAAACAAATCCGAGATGCCTCCTGTAGGCTCGAAGGTGGTAGTGGTTGGCCCGCTGTCGAACTACAACGGCAGCCCGCAGATGAAAAACGGTTTCATCGTGCGCGTGATCGAAAGAGCAGAACCTGCTGAATGAAAAAACGAAAACATTTAAAATAACTAAATACAAAAAATGGCAAGTTTACAAAAGATTAGAAATCATGGCGCCCTGCTGATTGCAATTGTGGGTCTGGCCATGTTAGCGTTTATCCTTGGAGACTTTTTGAACTCCGGTAGTAGTTTCTTCAATCGTAGCCGCGAGAACGTCGGCGTTATCGAAGGACAGAAAATTCACTATACGGAGTATGAAGCTGCCAAGGAGCAATTGACAGAAGTTTACAAGATTGAGAGTGGTCGCTCCGATTTCGACGAGGACACCTATTCCCAAATCCGCAACCAGGTATGGAACATGCTGATGATGGATTACACGCTCCGCGCACAAGCCAAGAAAATCGGTTTGGACGTAACAGCCGATGAATTGAGCGAGCAGTGTATTGGTGAGAATCCTCATCAGATTCTCCGTCAACGCCGTGCGTTCATGGACGAGAACGGACAATTCAGCCGCGAGATCGTTAAGAACCTCATCTCTGCTATCAGCGAAGACAGCGAAGATGCAGAGCAGAACGCCAACCTCAAGCAGGCAAAAACCTACTGGTTGTACTGGGAGAAAGCGGTTCGTATCAGTTACATGCAGGAGAAATACACCGCCCTTCTCCAACATCTGTTCAAAGCCAACTCGCTTGATGCCGAGTTCGCCTTCAACAGCCGCCAGAACGGTGTGAGCGCCGATTATGTAATGAAACCGTACTACGCTGTAGCAGACAGTTTGGTTAAAGTAAGCGACAGCGAGATCAAGAAACTGTACAAGAAGAACAAGGAGCAATACAAACAGACTCCTAACCGCGCGATAAAGTATATCGCGTTTGATATCGCTCCGTCAGAGGATGATTTCAAAGCCGCAGAGACGCTGATGAACAACCTTCAGGAGGAGTTCAAGACTGCAGAGGATGTAAGTATCGTGGTAAACACCAATTCCGATATCATGTACGATGGTCGTGACTACTCGGAGGAGACTGTTCCGGCACAGTTCAAGGACTTTGCCTTCGCAAAGGGTGCCAAGGCAGGTGACTGCACGGAGATTCTCTTTGAGAACAACACCTATGCAATGGCCCGTATCATGAAAGCCGGTTATTCCCTGCCCGATTCCGTTGAGCTGAAAGCGATAGTGGAAGACGGTGAGGATCAGGAGTTCGGTTGGATTCAGGCAGACGCGCTTCCGAAGAACATCGCCGAGAAAGCATTGGTAGGCAAGCGCGGCGAGCGTTTCACCGTGGCACAAGGCATGGGTGAGCAGACCTATGAAATCATGGAGATCGGCAAACCGACGCCGAAAGTAAAACTGGCTATCCTTGCGCGTGAGGTAACTCCGTCCAGCAAGACCTATTCCATCCTTTACAACCAGGCTAAGCAGTTCATCGTTAACAATAACAATGCCGAGGCATTGGAGGCAGCCGCTCAAGAAGCAGGTATGGCGGTTATTCCGCAGTTTAACCTGACAGCCACCACCGACAAAGTAGGCCAGCTCAAAGCCAGCCGTCCTATTGTTCGTTGGGCTTTTGAGGCCAAAGAAGGTGCGGTAAGTGACGTATTCGAATGTGGTCAGCAGTTCATCGTAGCTGCTCTGACAGAGGTGAACGACGGCGAATACCGCTCGCTGGAGTCCGTTCGCGCCGAGTTGACGTATGAAGCTACCAATAACGCAAAAGCGGAGTATATCAAGAAACAGCTCAAGAATGCTGAGACACTCGAGGCAGCAGCAGAGGCTTTAACTCAGCCTGTTCAGCATATCGATCGCGTTACGCTGGCTGACAGCCGCTTCGGTAACGCAGGTATGGAACCCGCTGTCATCGGCGCTACCATCGCACTGGGCGAGAACGCTTTGAGCGAACCCGTACAAGGTAACATGGGCGTCTTCGTGGTTAAGACGGGAGCTGCCAACAACACCGCTGAGGAAATCAATGTGGAAGTAGAGAAAGCGCAACTGGCAAGCCGCTTCTCCTATCTGCCTTACCAGGCTATCCAACTGGTGGAGGAGAAAGCAGAAGTAACGGACAACCGCGCTAACTTCCAATGATGCGTGCGCGCGCGTATTAATAAATAAGGAGAGAGCTCGCACGGGCTTCTCTCCTTTGCGCTCTATAAAAGGCAACGACTAACGACTAATGTCTGACAACCAACGACACATATCGCCATGGGTATGGGTGCCGTCCCTGTATTTTACGGAAGGTATCCCGTATTTTCTGGTAAACAGCATCTCAGTCATGCTGTTTGCCAAGATGGGTGTGCCGAATGACCAGTTGGCGTTTTTTACCACCCTCCTCTATTTCCCTTGGTTCCTCAAGGGACTTTGGAGTCCGTTCGTAGATATATTACGAACCAAACGATGGTGGATCATCGCCATGCAGATCTTATTGACGGCATTGTGTATCTTGCTGACTGTCAGTCTTCCGCACCCGGCGGCCGATACGATAGCAGCCAAAGCAACTTCCGTCGGCACTTTCCGTTTCACGCTGATCCTGTTCATCATTGCCGCCTTTGCTTCGGCGACACATGACATCGCGGCTGACGGTTTCTACATGTTGGCGCATGATACCAAAAGTCAGGCGGCTTTCGTCGGTATTCGTTCTACTTTCTACCGTATCGCAGCCGTCTTCTCGCAAGGCGTTCTGGTCTATATCGCGGGATATATGGAGAACAAGACGGGAGATATTCCCGGTGCATGGCAGATTACTTTGGGTGTCACAAGTGCCATCCTGTTGTGCGTCACGCTGTACCATTGTTTCCTTCTTCCTCGTCCGGCTGATGACCAGCCGCGTTTAATGGCGAATGGCGAGAAGGCGAAAGGTCGAGAGGTATGGCAGGAACTAAAAGAGTCGTTCGCAACGTTCTTCACTAAGCCGGGCGTAGCGTTAGCTATCGCTTTTATGCTCCTCTACCGTCTGAGCGAGGGCTTCCTCGTCAAGTTGTGCCAACCGTTCCTGGTGGATGCCCGGGAAGCGTTTATCCGCGAGGGACAGATTATAGGTGGAGGACTCGGACTGAGTACGGATACCGTGGGTCTGCTGTACGGCACAATCGGCGTCATATGCCTTCTGCTGGGCGGCATCTTAGGAGGAATATATATTTCCCGGAAAGGTCTCAAACGCTCCATACGGCTGATGGCCGCCGCGCTGACGTTACCGAGTTTCGTCTATTGTTATCTGAGTATGGCGCAGCCGGAGTCCCTATGGCTGATCGGCAGCGCAGTCAGTCTGGAGCAGTTTGGCTACGGCTTCGGTTTCACGGCATATATGATGTACATGATGTATTTCTCCGAAGGCCCGTACAAGACATCCCATTATGCGATTTGCACCGCCTTCATGGCACTTTCGATGATGATTCCCGGATTTATAGCCGGCGCCATTGAGATGGCGGTTGGCTACACCGCTTTCTTCTGGATTGCCAATGCATGCAGCATAACTACTTTTGTAATCACTTACTTCGTTTATAAGCGATTGCAAAATTGATCATTGATAATTGATAATTGAAAATATATGAATTATAAACGAATTATTCCGGATACGATAACCAGTTGCAACCTGCTCTGCGGCAGTATAGCCGTTTTTCTGGCTACGCAAGGTGCTTTCATGTGGGCCTTTGTGTTCATTCTGGCCGGTGCATTCTTTGATTTCTTCGATGGGTTGAGTGCACGGCTGCTCAAGGCGCCGAGTCCTATCGGCATTCAGTTGGACTCGCTGGCAGACGATATCACCTTTGGTCTTGCGCCTTCGATGATGCTTTTCTGCTGGCTTCGCCCCATTCTCGGCTGGTGGGCCGGTTTGGCGTTAATCATGGCGGCCTTCTCCGCCCTTCGTCTGGCTAAGTTCAATGTTGATGAGCGGCAGCATGACTCGTTCATCGGTCTGGCCACTCCGGCAAACGCCATCTTCTGGGGAGGTATATGCAGTATGCCCGTGTCTGTCATCGCTTATGACTGGATAGCATGGGTGCTGATCGGTGTTTCGTTCCTCAGCTGCTACCTGCTGAATGCAGAAATTCCGTTCTTCAGTTTCAAAGGCTGGGCAAAAGATAAGATCGTGATTATCAGCTTCTTGGTGGGTTGTCTGATTCTCATCGGTTTCTGTGTCACGAGAGCCATCACCACCAAACATATCGAGTTCGCACTCTTCAGCGGTACGGCGTGTATCCTTTGGTACGTCATACTGAATCTGCTGCTGGCGTGTGCTCCGAAGAAAAAATAAATACTGAACATTCAAAATATCCAATACCATGAAACGACATTTAGCATTTGTTAGCGCAGTCCTTTTTTCCATAGGACTGATGGCTGAGACCTACACGATTGTTTTCAAAAGCGGAAACGGCAGTAGTGACTCAGGTTCTAAAATCAGCGAGTTGACCAAAATCATCAGTACCGCCACCGATAATTGCGTTATCGCCATCGGCACCGCCAATAATATTTACAATGCCGGAAGCGGCAAAGGTATCAAAGGTGGAACCGGTTCCGCAAAAGGAGAGTTGACCTTCAGTCTCAACACCGCATACAATATCTCGTCCATGACGGTGTATGCGGCTTCGTATGCGCACAAGTCGGACACCGCGGCCAACAAAGGATTTATCGTTTGCGGCCAAACGATCACATGGAAAGACGGTGCCAAGGCGCAGATAACGCCTTACGAACTTACTATCAATCAGTCTCTTAGTGAGATCTCCATTTCCGCAAAAGATGCAAAGAACAACCGCTGGTACGTGCAGAAAATCGAGTTTGAGGCGGAAGACCCGTTCCCCACAAAGGCTGTTTTTGAGACGCCGTACGTGCTGGATTTCGGCAGTGTGCCGGTAGAGCCGGATGAACCCGCAGAGGATGTGATCACCTTCAATATCGTTGGAAAGCATATCGACGGAGACATCCAGTTATCACTGGATAAACAGAAGGAGTTTTCCCTTTCCACCACTGCTCTTCCTGCGGAAGGAGGCGAAGTCATTTTGCTGTACAAACTGGAGAAATACTATACCGCGTATGACTCGCTGTTTATCCGCGCCAAAGGCTTGGATGGCCAGTACGTAAGGAAGTCCATGCCGCTCAAGATATCCGGCTATAAATATACGCCGCCTTCATTCGATGTGGACTCCAGTTGCATGGCCATAGGACCGATGCCGGGTCTCTACTACGAGCTCGCACAAGGTACGCAGGACTCCGTGCTCAAGTCCCGCTTGGGAGCGATCATTATTTGCGGAGTCCGTCTGCGCTATGGTTCCGGTACGCTCCATACATGGGACGGTTTCTATAAGACCGATCGTGACCCGCAGACCAACCAGGTGCTCGATATGTATTCGAACGAAATATATTATTTCGATCCCGAACACCCGACATCTGCTATTTCCGCCTTCGACATCGAGCATATGTTGCCTAAGTCATGGTGGGGAAGAACAGTCAACAAAGCGTATTGCGATCTCTTCCATTTAGTGCCCGGCAATGCGTCCGCGAACCGCAGTAAATCCAACCATGCACCGGGTATTCCTTCAGATACCACGTTCTGGAACGGATCTTTTGCTACCGGTAACGGCGAAGCATACGGTTTGTCGAAAGTATTCTGTCCGGCCGATGAATACAAGGGCGATTTTGCACGTGCATACTTCTATATCGCGGCCTGCTACGGCGATTCGCTCACATGGGAAACAGAAGGAGAACCCGGTCTGGCGATGACCAATGATCATTGGCAGGAGTTCCGTCCATGGCTGCGCGACTTGCTTCTCGAGTGGCATAGAATGGATCCGGTAAGCCAGAAAGAACTGACGCGCGCTATCGAGGTAAATAAGATTCAAGGTAACCGGAATCCGTTCATCGATTACCCGGAACTGGTGGAATATATATGGGGCAACAAACAAGGACAGGCCGTCGATTTCCGCGAACTCGTACAGAGCTACGGAGACAAGTACGGTGAGAACCCGCAAAGCGTTCCTTCCGTCTGTAATACGTCGAAAGAAAACCATTCGGCGCGCAAAGAAATCCGCGAGGGGCAGATTGTGATTATACGTAATACGTCAATTTACACCATTTTAGGGCTACCCATTCAATAAGTGTGTCAATTTTTACACATTTATCGCAAGAATATGCACGCGCGTGTATAGGAATTTGTGTAATTTTGCGGTCGATTTAGATTGCATACATTTAACACAATTAATCATATGAAAAAACAACTATTTTCTGTACTTGCGACTGCACTTCTCATGATTCCGTTCGTGGGAGGAAAAGCAGACACTGTAGATGAAGGTCAATCCACATCAGGAACCGAGTTCTACGTTACTTTCCTTCAGGGAGATTCTGATGACTCCGGTAAAACGGATGCCGGAGCGCTCAAGCGTTTTATCCTGTCGCTTACCATCACGGCTAGCGAGGACGCAAACGTAAAGATTGAAAACCCATATTACAATTGGGACACGACAGCTACAGTTGCCGCTAACAGCAAGACTGAGATTGCTATTTTCGATGGTGTCAAGACCGACACCCGTATCTTGACCGGTACAGCTGGCTCTCCCAGCGCTCATGCTAACGGAAATGCACGCTACTGTTACACTTTCAATCCAGAGAGAGTAGATAGTTCCGCTCTCCACGTCACCTCCGATAAGCCTATTTCGCTTTATGCAAGTAACTACAAGGCCGCTACTTTCGATGCAACAAACGTACTGCCGGTTAAGTCTTTGCAGGATCAGTATAAGATAGTATGTTATACTCCGTCTGACCATGGAGGTGCCAGTTCTTCACAGGGTAGCCACTTTGCAATAGTAGCTGTAGAAGACAATACTATTGTTGAATATACCCTCACGGCCAATACCTACAACAATAAACACAAGAAAGATAGCGTAGTAAAAACCAACGTTCTTAAGAAAGGTCAGGTATGGTATGTATGGACAGGTAAAGGTCAACTGATGGGTTTTGGCCACCAAGCAGACTTGTCCGGTACGATGGTTAAGGCATATGACGCTACTACTGGTGCAGCTAAGAAAATTGCTGTTTTCCAAGGTAACCCTCACACCAATATTCCGTTCTACCAAGATCTTCCTTCTCCTCAACCGGAAAAACCGATTGGAGAACGTGACCATATCTTCTCTCAAGCCATGCCTATCGCCACTTGGGGCAACACCTTTATTCTTACCACATCCGAGCTCCGTGACCGTGATGTTATCCGCGTCATGGCCGAAGATGACGGAACAGAGGTATACCTCAACGGAGACAAGACGAAGCCGATTCATGTATTTGATTTCTCGAAAGATACAAAGCACTATTGGGAGTTTGAGATAGGTGTAGAAGGAGTGACTAATGGTCGTGTGGCTGCTGACGGAAATTTCTTTGCGGGAGAGAGTTTCTTGCTCCAGACTTCATGCCCATGCGCCGTACACGAATTTATGGTGTCCAAAAAATACGGAAAGGATAATAAATCGAACGGTGACCCAGCTATGCTTTGGATAAATCCGATCGAGCAACGTATTGACCAGATTACTTTCGCAACCTATTCATCCAAGAACGGTACCACATACCACTACGCTAACGTAGTAACAACAGCTGACAACGCCGATAAGATGACGTTGAATGATAATCCTATTGGCTCTGAGTTCAAATTTGTAAATAACGACGCTACAATCGGTTATAAATACGCCAAGTTATCATTGGGAACCACTGCCGGCAGCCACACTCTGAAAGGAGATGCCGATAAAGGATTCATCGCTCACGTATACGGCTGCACAGGTAACGAGAGTTACGGATACAATGCCGGTGGTTCCACCAAACCTCTCGATGCATCGATAGAGATCAATGGTATCGAATTCAAGCCCGGAGACAAAAACGTAGTCTGCGGAGACGATAAGGTGGATTTCGGCTGCAAACTGAATTTCCAACATGACAGTATATATTGGTTCTTCGGCGACGGGAAGGACACCGTAAGCAAGCCGGATGCTGAAATTGTCACCCATTTCTATGACAAAGCGGAAGTTTATCAAGCCTACGTCATTATCTACCGCCATATTGATGGCGATGCTACCTGTAAGACATGGAATAGAACGACCCGCCTGGATTTCACAGTAAACATCGGTAACTTCAAAGTGGATATCAAAGGTCAGAAAATGCCAGAGTGTACCAAGCAAGGCGATGAGGTGGATTTCACCATTTATCTGGACAACCCGGCTATGGTATCTCTCACAAGCGACAGTGCCAAGTTTACTTTTAACAAAGCGGCTTTAGACGACGGATTCACCACAAGTGCTATCAGTGTTGTGGGAGACACGATGCTTATCGTACATCTGCCATCTACTGCGGCTAACGAGAAAGAATATGGACTCCATCTCCATATCGGGTCGCAGTGTCCGAACAGCGTTCTTGACAAAGACATGACATTCAAGCTTCATTTCGATGTAACTCGCCTCTGCCAGCGCTATAGTAACGTATTGGGTATCATAAGCGACTCCATTACCACTAAGGGACAAACATTATCAGACTTTGTTTGGTATCGCGACGGGGTGGTTATACCTGACAAAAAGACCTCAGTACTTGTATTGGACGAAGGTGAGTCTAAGACGGGTGAGTTTAAGGTTTGTTACGTCATTCACGAGAAGGGGCAGGCTGACTACGATTACTGTACATGCCCCGTTACATTCAAGGACGACAAATCACAACCTGTCTTCAATAATCAACCTGACAGTTTAGGTGTTGTTGCCACATATGCTGTGGGAGGTGACAAGGTATTCGTCAATGCCGATTATAAAGGCAAGACGGACATCGAGTGCTATGCAGAATGGATCAACGTAGATGGAAAAGTTTATAATGGACTTAAATTCGACATCCCAGACGGCGGCTGTACAATCCCTGCTCCGGAGGAGAACGGATTCTATATCTTACGTGTAGTAACGGATGGCTCGAAGCGTAGCTTCAAAATGATTATTAACCACTAATACATAGGAGAGCACAATTATGAGAAACATAGTTAGAAACATACTGATTGCAAGTGTTGTTCTTAGTTTGAACGCTACTCCTATAGTGGCTTACGCGATGCCGGAACCGGCTCC